>CAZKPQ010000018.1:0-11176 GCA_964554695.1 uncultured Gammaproteobacteria bacterium
CACTTGAACACTGACTATCCGTAGTACAAGCTGGTGTTGGTGGGGGCGGAGGTGGTGTTGGCGTAGGTGGTGGACCTGGTGGTGGTGGAGGTGGTGGGGGCGGAGGGGTAACGCTACAGGTTTTGACAGAAACATAATCGATAGCCCAGGCAAGATTGCCGGTGCCAGAGTTCCAGGTAGGTTTAAAAGTAATGGGTCCAGTTTGGCAAGGAAAGGTTTTGGTAACGGGGACGTAGTTGTTAGCGTTGCCGATAAAATCACCAGTTTGGCTTACGGAGCCGACTTTTTTGTCGCCAACAATAATGTCGGCGGAAGAACCGTTGGGTCGACGAGGGAAGTAAACGGTAATTTCGCTTATGGCCTGATTTTTTAGGTCAAGTTTGGCAACACAGTCAGCATTGATAACCTTTCGGCATTGATGGAAGGAGCCTTTGTGGGGTTGATATTTGCCTTGGGTTTTGACGGTATCCCACTTTTTGGCAAAGGTAAAGCGGGAGTCAGTGTTTTCAATGGTTAGGTCCATACCCTTCTTTTTTCCGGTTTTACAGCCTTCGATTTCAAAGCGGACTACAGTCATCCGGATCTCGTTCCAGCCTGGATAATCCTGCTGCTGGCCTGGGCCAACCCGACCCGAAACCTTAGTTTGGAATGTATGTTCACCGCAGGAAAGATCCGGAGAGGTCCAAGAGATAGGAGAGCGAGGGTCAACAGCGGAGACACCTTTTTTATACTGATCAAAGTCATAAGTTTGACCGTCAATGGTTATCTCGGCAATACCACTTTGGGAGAAGGCGAAGGAGTGGTAAGTTATTTTGGAGCCGCTGAAGGTAAACGAAGCTGTAGAACCGGGTGTATGCCAGTCGTTGCCCACTTTTCGAGGGGCATAATAGTTATCTGATTCGTCGGTTTTATCCCAACTACCGGTATAGGTGATAGCGGGGTCGGTATAGAGGATGGTTTTATCCTTGAACTCTTTGGCAAAGGTGGGAATGATGGGTTGACCAGTTTGGACGCGGTAAGTTATGTAGCTTCCTAAAAGTAGAAGAATAATAACGACACTTAGGCCGAGGGCTTTTGAAAAAGGCTTCACGAGTTTAAGGTTAATTTAAAAATAGTTCCTTGACAACCGTTTGTAGGGTATGAAACAATTTAGGACATGATTGATGTGAAAGGCAATCCAATCTTGCAAATTCTTCTCTTAGTGGTAGTTTTCCTGTTAGGGGCAGCGATGGGGGGAATGTATGTAAAGATTCAATATCTTGAAGGTCGGGGAGGAACAGCTGGAGTAGTTGGACAAAATAACGAGCAAGTACCGACGGCGCCTGAAGAACCAGCATTACCAAGCGAGATCAATATTGCAGTTAAACCAGAGGATCCTTTCTTAGGCAAGGCTGATGCTCCGCTAACAGTTATCGAATTTGCTGATTTTCAGTGTCCTTTTTGCGGTCGCTGGCACGAGCAGGTGTTTCCCGAGCTAAAGAAAGAATATATCGATACGGGGAAAGTAAAGTTCGTATATAAGAACTTGGCTTTCTTAGGGAAGGAATCGAGCGATGCGGCGAATGCGGCACTTTGCGCCAAAGAACAGAATAAATATTGGGAATACCACGACAAACTATATACTAGTCAGAATGGTGAAAATCAGGGAGCGTTTTCAATCGATAACTTAAAGAAATGGGCAGGAGAGCTTGGGCTAAACACAACGCAGTTTAATAGTTGTTTGGACCAACAGAAGTATAACGAGCAGGTCCAAGCCGACACGGCTGAAGCAAACTCGAATGGGCTTAATAGCACGCCGAGTACCCTTGTGGGAACGAGGCCGGTTATTGGCGCCCAACCATACGCGACATTCAAAGCGGCGATTGAGGAAGAGCTAAATAAGTAGAATGGGAACCCCCGCTAGCCCCGAAGAGAGGGATGAGAGCTTCGAAGAGAGCTTGCAAAGAGAAATAAAAGAGTGGGCGGAGCGAGTTTTGGAAGAGAACCTCGTGAGCGAAGAAGGAGAAAGAGGAGCTACTATAAAAGGAGCAGTGCTGGCTTTGTCGGAAGTCAGAACCCGGACAGGGGCAGTACTTAGACACGATAGGCTAATAGTCCTCGGGAGCTCGAACTCAAAGCAGTATGGGATCTCGGGTGAACAAATTGCAGCCGTGAATCGTAAATACGTGGTCTCAGACTTTTTTGGAGAAATGGCAAGACAGACTATTGATCTTGGGATGGCTAGGGAGGAGAGTAGGCGCCAGGAGCTGGGGGAAGGATTGAGGAGGGCCACAAGCGAGCTAGAGGAGGAAATCGGCGGGGTAGGAGAACAGGTTAAGAAAGCCCTAACCTTTGATGAAAAAAGTGGAATCCGCGACACGGACGCTATTTTGGCTCCAAGACAAGAAAAGGCAATGGCATTAAGACAAGCGAATAATAGCTTCTTGGGACTAGTAGAACAGTTAGAGTAAGCTTTTTTGAGATAGCTTCTATGGTAAGATTTGTGCCATGTGGAAAGAAAAGATCCTCGGGAATAAACTCCTAGTTATCAGGGCGTTGGCGGTATTAGGATTAGGGGTTTTGGCTATTGGAGGAATCATATTTCGTCAACAGATTGGGGATTTTTTTAAGAATCGGATTGCTCAGGGAACCCGACTCCCAGACGTTAAAGTGCCAACAATTGTTGACGGGGAATTAGTTTTACCCGAAGTAAGTAAAGGCGAAGAGCTTGGGCTATTTGGAAACAAGAGTGGGGCTAGTCGGCTAGCCTTAGTATCGGCGAATTTGACGGCGGTAACGGATGAGAAAGGGCAGAAGATAGTAGGATTTCGGGTAACGGGTGAGGTGAGAAATATTGGGACGCAAATAGTGACTGATTTTAGCCCGCGAGTGAGATTTTTTGATAGTAACGGTCAAGTCGTCGGCCAGAAAATTGGTCGGAAAACGCCAGGGTATAGATTCTTTGGGCTTCGTCCAGACGCCCAGACTTATTATGATGTAATAGTGGAGGACCCGCCGGAATCTGAGAGATTGGAAGTAGTATTTAACGTAGCGTCCTCCTCAGCGAGCTTAGAGTTCGAGGAGCTAAAAATAGCGAGTAGATCGGTGGAGGTGAAGAAGGCCCAGCGTCAAGCCCCGAGAAGAGCTCCAGAGACGACGGGTACGGAAAGTGCAGCGGCGACACAAGCAGCTCAGGTGACGATGGAGGGAAATGAAGTAGAGTACTACACCGTAACTGGGGCAATCATAAACACATTTACCGAACCTTTAACAGAGATGACAGTATACACGTGGGTAAAGGATACGGAAAATAAAGTAATTTCCTTTGCCAAGCAGGATTTTTTGAATGATTTATTGTCGGTAGGTGAGAAGCTGGATTTTCGGATGACTCTGGTACCGATGAGGCCAGGAGTGGAGATGGTTTCGTACGAGATAGCGGCCTGGGGAAAGCAATATAAGTACTAAGTGCAAAGGGGTTTCCTTGGGAGAGGAATTATCCTATAATATGTAGATATACATGGGAAATTTATGCCAATCCCAGGAGCGACTTGGTTTGCCCATTGACGGGGTGGATGTTACTCGAGTTCTAGGGAAAGGGCGCGATTCGGTTTGTATGCCGTTGGGGGAGGAGAAGGTTGTAGTAGTTAGGGGAGGTTTCGAGAATGTTGGGGAGGCGCTGGAGTTGGCTACTAGGCAAAACAGGGCCGAGCAAGTAATTGGACCAGGGTTGCAAGGTTGTAGCGTTGGGGCTCAATATTTTTTGGCC
This sequence comes from uncultured Gammaproteobacteria bacterium, assembly GCA_964554695.1. Lineage (GTDB taxonomy): Bacteria > Patescibacteriota > Microgenomatia > JAMCZE01 > JAMCZE01 > CAZKPQ01. The sequence goes on from CAZKPQ010000018.1 coordinate 3,746, forward strand.
GACGTGAACGACGGAGGAGGTCATTCGATAGGGATTGTCCGAGTAAAGCCTCGGGTGAGAGGTATTGAAGCCCGGGCCATTCCCTTGGTTGAGATCTTAAGTGACCCCAACTACGCTGCGAGCATGGCTCAACTTATGCGGGCGAGTTTGGAAACGTTAATAACAACTGGTTATTTGCCAAATTTGGTAGGGTATAGTTCCCAGCAAAGTTTTGGGCAATTTATTCGAGAAAGACTGCCCTACCGTTCGGGGAATTTGATGCTCGACGAGCTGACCGGCAAGTCAGCTCTAATTGATTGTGAAGTAGACCCTCGGGAATGGTGTTGGGGAGAGACGTCCTCCATAACCCAAAAGGCACGCATGGTTATTAGTGGAGCTGCTCTGGCGGTGTCAATGGGAATTTACGGGACGGCTGAGGGGATGCATCGATTGGTTGGCCATGGCAAGGAGCCGATGCCGGTGCAAAAGTCGCGGGAACAAAAGGAGAAGGGGGTTTTTGCAGATAAATTTAGGTCGCTTATTCAAGGTTTAGAAGGGCAAGAGGTTAACTACCGGGTTTTGGGAAGTGTGGCTCTGGCTTCAGTAACGGGGCAGTCACTTAGTCCTCGGAGAGTAGATGGGAGCTGGCGGGACATAGACATTCTAGTGTTAGACAGTCTGGACGAAAAGCCGGGTCAAAAAGCCCAGCAGGTTATAGAAAGCCTGGATAGCGAGGGGCCAAAAATATCATTAACCTTTGTTCAACCCAGTTATGGTTATCAGCCACGAAGTGTCGGAAGGGGAATAGCTTCCTATTTGTCGGAAGTGGCGAAAGAAGCAGATGGGTCGTTCAGCTTAAGATATGGAGAACAAATTGTCCCTTTGGGTAACAGCTTGGCGGTAGAACGGGCAAAATTCGAGCAGATGGAGTTTAATACGTTGGGGTTGGCGGCTCAGGTAGGGATGTATCTAACTCGGGAAGGGAGTTTGCGTCTAGAGGATCGGGCGAAGATCCGGAAGGCGATTGCGGCCAGGAAGGTGGTTGTTCCAGAATGTTTCTGGAATTTTGCAGAAAGAATAAAACGAGAGTATCCGCGGGAATATCGAAACGCGATTGTTAGACAGGCACTTAACCTCTGGACTAGGAATTTATTTAGCCGCGCTGCTGACAGCATCTCTACAAGATACCCGCTTGACGGAAGAGGACAGAGAAGTATAATAGCATCGCACATGAAGACGTAACTTCGAGCTTGAATATGGCTTTAGTAGCCCGCTCGAAGCGGGTTTTTTTGTGGCTTTTGCACGTTGACAAGTAAAGTTGACTTTTAAAATGTGGTAGGACCCGTTTAGTTATTTTAAAAATAGCTAAACAATTTTTTTGAGAATTTGATCCTGGTTCAGGATGAACGCTGGCGGTGTGCCTTAGGCATGCAAATCGAGCGAGATAAACTTTTCCGCAAGGAAGAGTTTGTCTAGCGGTGGACGGGTGAGTAACACGTGGGAACATACCCCCTGGTATAGGATACCTCGCCGAAAGGCGAGCTAATACTGTATAGTCTCGCAAGAGTAAAGGATGTAACAGTCCGCGAGGGGAGTGGCCTGCGGCCTATCAGCTTGTTGGTGGGGTAACGGCCTACCAAGGCGACGACGGGTATCTGGACTGAGAGGTCGGCCAGACACAATGGGACTGAGACACGGCCCATACACCTACGGGTGGCAGCAACTAGGAATCGTTCGCAATGGGCGAAAGCCTGACGACGCGACACCGCGTGGAGGATGAAGGCCCTCGGGTTGTAAACTCCTTTTGATTGGAAAGAAGTCCTGCAGTATTTGTGTATTTGAACCTATAGTAGTAAGATAGACTATGGGTAGAAAGCTATTTGAGCAAGAAGCAGACTTGCAATACGCTTTGCCTCTGGAAACGGAAGCTGATGAACTTAAGCCCAAGAGATTATTTCTTCGTACCTTTTGGGTGGGGGGAGTAAGAACGGGCGCAACAGTTCTGGTTTATATGTTGCCGGGAGAAAATGGAACGGCCGATGGATACCAAGGAGAAATTCGACAGCAGATGTTGGGAAAAGTCTGGCTGGACGGTCCCGTAGTGGGGCCGATTGAATACTCTATCCAAAAGGCTCTCCAGTTTAAGGATGCTTTTGGTAAAGTTTTGAATGGCATAAGCGGAGACCCAGAGGCAGCTAAGAAAGCAGCTGAGGCGTTGAAGCCGGTTATCAAGAAGGCTTGGAAATAATAGCTTCGAAGAAGTACACAGATACTGCAGGATTGACGGTACCAATAGAATAAGCCGCTACTAACTACGTGCCAGAAGTCTCGGTAATACGTAGGCGGCAAGCGTTATCCGGATTCATTGGGCGTAAAGAGACGTGTAGGCGGATCTTCGCATCCTCTTTCAAAGACTGAGGCTTAACCTCGGGAAGGGGGAGGAGATGGTAGATCTTAGAAGGCTTCCGGGGCAACTGGAACTTTTGGTGGAGCAGTGAAATGCGTTGATATCAAAAGGAACACCGATGGCGAAGGCAGGTTGCTAGGAAGATCTTGACGCTGAGACTCGAAAGCTAGGGGAGAGAAGCAGATTAGAGACCTGCGTATTCCTAGCCGTAAACGCATGGGTGCTAGATACTCGAGCCGCAGAGCACATAAATTGTGAAGTTTTTGAATTTAAGATCACACAGAGTGTTTTTAATCTTGATCTTAGAAATTTTTGACTTTTAGCTTTTTGTGTTCTGTGCGGCTTGAGTGTCGTAAGCTAACGCGTTAAGCACCCCGCCTGGGGAGTACGAACGCAAGTTTAAAACTCAAAGGAATTGACGGGGACCCGCACAAGCAGTGGAGCGTGTGGTTTAATTCGATTCAAAGCGAAGCACCTCACCAGGGCTCGACATGTATCTGCAAGCGCACGGAAACGTGTGATCTACGAGAGTGATACAAAGCTGCTGCATGGCCGTCTTCAGCTCGTTCCGTGAGGAGTACCCTTGAGTGGGTTAACGAGCGCAACCCGCACTCTTTGTTAAATTTTCAAAGAGAACTGCCTTGGCAAAACCAGGGAGGAAGGCGCGGACGACGTCAGGTCAGCACGGTGCTTATGTCCTGGGCAACACACACCCTACAATGGCGAAGAACAACGAGTCGCAAGCCGGTAACGGCAAGCAAATCTCTGAAATTTCGCCTCAGTTCAGATTGGGGTCTGCAACTCGACCCCATGAAGTCGGAATTGCTAGTAATGGCCAATCAGCAGGTGGCCGTGAATACGTTCTCGGGTCTTGTACACACTGCCCGTCAAGGCAGCAAAGTCGGCAGCAGCTGAAATTCCAGCAGTAGTTGGGATGACGTTGAGGTCGGCGATGAGGCTTAAGTCGTAACAAGGTAACCGTAGCCGAAGCTGCGGTTGGATCACCTCCTTTCTAAGAGGTATTACGGTCTAAGGTGCTTTTTTCGAAAAGACACCTTAGAAAATAAACTCCCACTTTAGAATTAGTGGCTAAAGAAATTCAGGTCCTACCACATTTTAGGAGTCAATAAATAACTTTATATAAACCGCCCCCCGGGCGGTTTTTTGATGGGTTTTGTATATTGACTTCCCAACTTAAAGGTCTACACTAAAAGTGATGGCAGAAAACGTTCAGGTTACAACACCAGTCCAAACGGCGACCCAAAATTCTGTACCTACTACGCCCGGAGTGAATTATGCAAGTTTTTGGCGAAGATTTGGGGCATGGTTTCTTGACGGGGCGATTTTAATGGTGGTTGGATTTGTTGGGATGATTCCAGTTATCTTAGCGGCGGGGGCGACGGAGTATGCAATTGGCAATCCGACCTCAGAGTTTTCGCCTGTATCCAACGGGGTTATGCTTCTTGGGGCTCTAATATTGGGCTTAGTCGGAGCGGCATATCATATTTTCATGACGGGGAAGTATGGACGAACGATCGGAAAGATGGCGTTGTCGATTCGGGTTAGCCGCGTAGACAATGGCCAGGTACCGGGCTTTGGAAAGGCGGCGCTTCGCTACTTACTACCACTGGTCTTTAGTTTTTTGAGCATTTTTGGCGGGCTTGGGAATTTAATTGATTGTCTATGGGTTATTTGGGATCCGAAGAAACAAGCCCTCCACGATAAAATTGCTGGCACAGTGGTTGTCAGAGCATAAATGGTCACAATCGATTACGGATCGATAGTCAGGCGATCGATCGAGATTACAAAAAAAGCAAAGTGGCTTTGGATATACGGGATAGTTTTAGCCTCCTTAGCCGGAGGAAGTGGAAACTTCAATTTTCCCGACTCCAGTGGATCAAGCAGCACGACGGAGAGAGAGGTTGAGAAAAGTCTACCAGAGAGCCTTCAGGAAACGGGGCAAGAAGTTCTAGGGCAGGCGACAAATATTTTGACGAACTGGCTGGGAACGGTACCGCCAGTATTATGGGTGGCGACAGGAATTGGATTGCTCTTTCTAATCCTTCTGGGAATAGTGGTCAATATAATTATCCAATCTTGGGCTAAAGGAGCACTTATTAAAGGACTTTCGGAGACAGAAGCTGGGAAAGAGGTGGGTCTTGGGGAGAGCTCGAAGTGGGGGATCTCACAGATCAGAAACTTAGCCATCCTGGCTTTAATCTCTTTTGGAGTCGGAGTAGCGGTGGTAATAGTTTTAATGGTTCTAGGAGTGGTGGCGGTTATCTTCTTTGCGATTGCAGGAGCCGTGGGGGGAGGAGCTGGGGCGCTAATGACATTAGTATTGGTACTTCTATCAGTGTTGGGCTTCTTAGCAATTCTTATTGTAATGGTTATCTTAGGAATGGTGGGAATATATGCCGACAGGTTAGTAGTTCTTAAGGGGATGACACCATGGGAAGCCTGGAAGAAGGGGCTGTCGCTGTCAAAAGGGAATTTTTTCCCAACAGTAGTGATGGGGCTTATTAATGGAGTATTGGGATGTGTATTCGGCTGTGTGGCAAGCTTAGTCATAATAATGCTGGCGGCGGTTCCGGGGATTGTATTCTTTTTGCCAGCAGCGATATCGAACTTTAATCCGGGAGTAGTAGTTTTTTCGGGAGCGGGGATAGTTGTCCTAGTCATTTTAGGACTGGCAGTAAATTTGGCGGTGAGAGGAGTAATTGTAGTCTTTAATTTTAATAACTGGAACCTGGTGTTTAAGGAGGTTCTGGAGAAGGAGGGAACTACTAATGGCAAATAGCTCAAAGTACGATTTAAGTCAGCTAGCGAGCCCTTGGGGACGGCTGGTGGGGTTTGTAATCGATAGTGGGATTGGGATAATGGTGACGCTTCTTCTACTTCTTCGAATGGCAGAGGCAAGGACGGTGGGAGCGAGCTTAACGGGAGGCTTGGAGCTACTGATAGTGATGGTGATTTGGTTGCCTCTTTTGTGGCCAATACTTTTGAGTTATCTGACCGCTCATTTCGGAGGAACGATAGGGCAACTACTAACGGGAATTGAAGTTGTGCATCCTGATGGAAAGAGGTTAAGTTTTAAAGAGGCACTGTTTAGAATGTATGCGGGGAATATGGTAGCTAATATTCTGGTCGGGCTTGGGTACCTGTGGGTCTTTAGGGATTCGAATCGGCAAGGGTGGCACGATATGGTGTCCGATGCGGTAGTTGTTTCTAAGAACCGGAGTTTAGTAATTGTGGGAGTAGTGATAGTTCTTGGTTTCCTAGTAGGAATTGGAGTTGTGACAGGGATGGTTATCGATGGATTTAAGAGAAACTGGTCGGTATATGAGGATTTTGGCAAGATTATTCAAGAAGAGTATAAAGACTACGAGGAGTCGGTTCCCGAGGAAGAGCTAGAAGTTTGAGGCCTGAGCGGGAGTTGCACCCGCGAATAGCGGTTTTGCAGACCGCCGTGTTAGCTACTTCACCATCAGGCCGGAACACCACGATTTTATCAAAATTTTTGGAAATTCGAGCGGATAAGGGAAAGTGGATCAAATAGTGACGGTGGCGCCAGGTTGGAGGTTTTCAGAGAGGAGCTTTTTACTGATCTCGTCTTCGATAGCGTCCTGAATGTATCTTTTTATGGAGCGGGCGCCAAATTCAGGCTGGTAACCTTCGGTAACGATCCGATTAATTAATTCGTCCGAAAAGCTGATGGTGATTCGTTTCTCTTCAAGACGTTGCCTGAGGTTTGTTAAAAGCTTTAAGGCGACACTTCTCATTTGATCTTGAGATAGGGGACGGAAAACAATAGTGGCGTCGAAGCGATTAAGAAACTCGGGTGAGAAAAGACCTTCTTGTAAAACATGCTCGATTAGGCCGTGCTTTAGGTTATCTGGGGGAAGGCCTTCGGTAATGGCGTTTCGAATATAAAGGGCACCGGCGTTACTGGTACCAATAATGATGTTTTGGCGGCCACTAATTTGATGGCCAAAGCCGTCGGTGATGTAGCCTTCATCGAGAAGAGTTAGGAGTGAGTTAAGGACAATAGGGGGGTTTTTCTCGATTTCGTCGAAAAGAATAATGGAAAAAGGGTTAGCGGCCAGGGCGGCGGTAAGGTCACCTGGGTGGTTAGTTTTCGAGTCGCCGATAAGGCGGGCAAGGCCAGCTTCACCCTGGTACTGGCTCATATCAAGTCGAACAAGTCGGGACTCGCTGCCAAAGTAAACTTCCGCGAGAGCCTTAGCGGTTTCAGTTTTACCCACCCCGGTTGGGCCTAGAAAGAGGAAGGAGCCAATGGGTTTATTGCGGGCAGAAACCTCCAATAAGCTTCGGCGCATGGCCTTGGAAACCGCGGAGACTGCTTCTTCTTGGCCAATAATTCTTTTGTGGAGATGTTTTTCAAGATTTATTAGCTTGTCCCTTTCGGACTGGTTCATTGTCCCCATAGGGATTTGGGTTTTGTTTTCGAGGTAGCGTTGGACATCGGTCCCCCAGAGCATTTGCATCTTCTTATGTTCGGTTTTGACGAAGGAGATAGTTTCCTCCATGAGGTTGATGGCTTTTTCGGGGAAGGGGCTTGAGGAGATGTACTTATCAGCACTTCGAATAGCTTCCTTTATGGCACTATAAGAAATCTCGACACGATGAATTTTTTCAAGAACGGGACTAATGGAAAGCTCCATTTCAAGATAAACGGTTTCAATGTCTGGGGGATTGATAGTTACTCTGGTAAAAAGCTTAGCGAGGGAACCGTTTTGAGAGAAGTATTTATCAAAAAGGGCATTGGCCGTAAGACCAATAATGCGGAGTTTGCCGTCGGAGAGTGTTTGGGTGAACACATCGCTAAGGTCAATTCTTTCTCCTTCGGAGACAACGAATTTATCAATGTCGTCGACGACGAGAATGATGTTTCCAGCGGCCCGACCTTCTTCAAAAAGGTCAAGGACCTTTTTTCGGATATCGGTAAGACTTGCTTGGCCGGCGACAGCAGACTTAATGTCAAGATAAAGACAGCGAAAGCCAGTCAAATCAGAGAGGATCTG
>CAZKPQ010000019.1:0-11096 GCA_964554695.1 uncultured Gammaproteobacteria bacterium
CGTTTAAGGTCGCGTCGAGGGCAAGCAGAGGCCGATGAAGAGCTGACCGAGATTTCCCAAAAGGAAGATCAACTCAAAACCTTTTTTAAGCGGTTCGTAGAAGATAATTTCCCGCCCGAACAGCGCCAGGCCGCTTCCCGGTCGTTAGAGGTCCTGGACCAATTTATGGAGCGGCCAAACGAGGCTGCTGACCTTCTTGGCCGCTTAACTGGCTCGCGGCCAGAGTTCTTTGGCCAGCCGGATCCTGCTATCGAGCGGAAGACTGTCTCGGAGCTTCGAGATCTCCTCTGGGAACAATTGGCAATTATTAATGACAATCCTCTCACTATAAGTGAGATGGCCAGTTCCTATTATGGTCCCTGGGTTAAGCTTCTCGGCGTTCTTCCCGTTCTTAGTCGGAAAGAGGGTGGTGAAGAGGTTCTTAAAGAATTTGCCGCCTGGAAACACCTAAAAGCCGCCGGGGAGACCTTCACTGCTGCCAGTAAAGCAACTGACATGGTCCCCTTCACTAAAGACATGGAGGAGTCTTTCATGCACATGGTCGGCGGTGTTGGTAAAGAGGATAACAAACACATTCAGGCTGTTCGTAAAGCTCTTGTGCTTCTCGACGATTCTAGTCCCGAATATTTCCGCCCTAAGGCGTCCGGAAGTGTGGAGAACGAAGCTCCTATTCACCGGCGAAACCGAATTAAAAAAAGGATTGCTCACGAAATTGAGCAGGCCTACGGCGTTAAGCACGGTGAATTTTATGTTGACATGGCCGACCATGTTTGGGGCTTGACCTTCCTTAAAGCCCAGCGAGCCCAGATCTACGTCAAGGATAGCGATGGCGGGGGGAGTGGTCATTGGGAAGGGGACCCAAAAACCGACCTTAACGCCCGCTTCGTGCCGGATAAACCTTATGATTACGGTCGTCAAAAAAATGTCGACGAAGAAATCCTCGCCAAGGGCCAACGGTCAAACGATCGGTATAAGATTGAAGTCGATACCCAATATAGTCCGGTTCTGGCTATCCGAATGATTAAGCCGCCTCGGGAAATTCTCCCCACCCGACCTGACGTGGCTTTTGTCCCGCGTGTCTACGACGGGCTAGCCTGGATGGAAGGCGGGGTCAGAGACTACATTAGTGATAAAGTCGCTCCAAAAATTGAGGTCACTCGAGATGGTCAAGCGAAAAAAGAAGATCGCAACCTTCGGGATGGTAACGCCGGTACATCTTATGGTAAATATCTTACCGAAGATGATATTACACGGCAGGATTGGATTGCTAATAAAGGAAGTTCTGCCTACCTTCGCTATATCACCGGTGTTGCCGCTCCAGCTTACGATACCTTTAAAGAAGTCCAGGATAAATACGTTTCCCGTTTTACCGAGGATGGTATCGCCGGGAATCTCAATCTTAAAACTCTTGGCAAAATTTCCGCCTCTAGTTTTAGTGGAGCGACTGATCGCGAGAAAGTAGTTGCCGAAGCCGTTATCGGCTATCTGAAAGCCGTTAAAAAGCCCCTTCCTGGTGTTCGCTCAGAAATGGAAAGAGCAATTGGTAAGCGGGGCATATCTCTCTCTGGCTCTGAGATTGAATCAACAGTCGATTCCCTTAGTTTCCTCAGCGAGAAGTATAAAGAGGAAGTTAAAAGACGGGTGTTGGGTTTAGGAACAAAGGTAAAACCCAATGAAACTACCGCTAATCCAGATGATGAATTCCCGGACGTTGAAGGAACTTGGCTGCTTCGCCGCTCAGTGCGACTCGCAACTTCAGGCCTGCCTTCAGCGGGTATGTTTTTTGTGCGGTTTATCTGGGATCTTATTTCCGGCTTCAAAGATGAAGTCATGCCTAAAGAGGTCAAAGACGCTCTAGGTAGTAAGAAGAAATAGCCTCTCCTACGGTTGATAATCGCTCCGGATACTAAATTATACTACTTCCCGCCCATAAGCGATCCCACCCGTGCTTTCCAGGTGGGCCGTCCCTTTGGAGCATTTGTTCTCATAGCCTCTACCAGCTCGTCCTGCTCCTTTTTCTGTCTAGCACTCTTATATATTTCTGCTTCTTTACTAAATGACCCTCCGAGACTTCTTTGCCAGCCGGCACTTGCCGCTCCCCCTACCACTTTGCCGCCTACGCCCAAGGCCTCGGTCCAGGCATTACCAAACTTAAATGCTGGAGCCTTAAACAGCTGTTGTAAGATTTCCACCGTCTTTGGGATCGTCAAAAGAATCGCTAGCCCAATAATCCCCGATAATGCTGCTGGGTTGCTACCGCCAATCAGTGGTGGTACAAACCCGTCCACTGGCTGGAAGGCTGCCCTCGAGCCCTGAACTCCTAGTGCTAGTCCAACAAACATTAAAACTATGACCGCCGGGAAAGCGACTAAATTGGAAAGCATGTTTCGAAGCCACATGCCAAACATGTTTTGCCCCGGGATTGCATCAAACATTAAAAGAATCGGCGCGAAAATTATCCCCAGAATTATTTGTGCATAGGCCATAATTAGCATGAACCATGTTTTAACCAGTGCCCAAAGTATGGCAATCAGAATAATTAGCCAAGCTAAAACCCCAATAAAAAAGCCAAACGTTTTTCCAACAACATTATCTAGCTGAACGGGATCACTCGGATTAATCTTCAGCATCGACTGAATAAGGTAATTAACAGATTTGAAAGCGGAGTCCGCCCCAATAAAAGCGAGCCCGCTATCAGGGTGGGCAAATGCAAAAATTGATCCCTGTTCCTCAACTATCTTTTTAACGCCCTCCGCTTGTGCGTCTAGTCCCATCGAGGAAATTACCGTCAGGATTAGTCCAATCGCTACATACATAAGATCAATAAGAAAGCCGGCAATTGGGTAAGAGAATGTCACTAGTATTAAAGCTACGATTATCTTAGGGAGTGCGCCTTGGATTGTAACGGCAGTCTTTGGGTCAATCTTAACTCGGAGCATGATCATAACTCCGATAACAATAAAAATTAAGGCGAATACAAAGTAAGCAATGTTTCTCATTGCCGTCCAAATAGTGAGAAGCGGACTCAGCTTGTCAAAGCCCAACCCCCCCTCGCCGGCCGCATATGCCACTTCTGGAGTGAGTGGAACCTTAAGTCGGTTAGCCATATATTTGGTGTATTGAATCGACGATGCCGGTGGGTTACTTGCCATTGCTCCAATATTTGATGCAAAAAACCCAATTGCTCCCATCGACGTTGGCGAGCTAGCATCGCCCGACCCGTCTCCCTGTATCACAATGGCCGCGTTAGAGAGTATCCCAGTGAAGCTCATAAAGTCATAGAGAGACTTGTCTACCTTAGGAGTTTGTGAGGTTCGTTCTGATCTGATCCTTTCTATTACATCGTACGGATCGGTATAATACCATTCCTTGTCTGGTAGTAAGTTTCCCGAGGTGTCGGTAAGTCCAGCGTTTGCTATGGTAGGGAAGGTTATTATGACTCCAAAGAGCGAGGTGAAAAGAATAAAAAAAACGAGCAGGCGTCGAATCACGTTACCAGGATGGCAAACTTGGACTTAAAAGTCAATCTGCCTAACTTTGGTAGAAGGTAAAACTGTCAAGAATACTCGGCAGCCCTAGGGTCTCCGTGATCATCCGAATAATTACAAACGAACCAATAACCACACCCATCCCAATCAGTGCAAAAGTGATTGTTTTCTGGGCTCCTTGGACGGCTTTTGGATCACCACCTGAGGTGATATACCGAAGTGATCCATAAAGAAGCATTAAAAGCGTAACCGCCCCAACAAACATAAAAGCAAGTTCAATTACTCTCACTACTATTTCTGCTAGGCATCCTAACGACTGAACGCTATTCTTGCCGGATCCATCTGAAATAGTGACACACCCAGGCGCTGCGGCGTAAACACTGGAAACTGGCCTTAGCAAAAAGCTAATCGTTGCCGCAGCTAAAATCATGCCGGTTTGTCGAACGCTCGCCATACTTTAAGTTTAGCAAACCCTAAGAACCGAGATCCAAGCTGTAAATCTTTCTGGGTCTATTGAGTTGTACCCGTGTCTAGGAAGGGAACTTTGAGGGTAGTTAACGAGGCCCCCGTCAGAATCTGTAAGATTACATTTAATAAAACCCATGAACCAAGAACAACGGCTAAGCCAATTAGGGCCGACGTTACTGTGTCTCGAGCCTTATTTGCTGAATCTTTTTCTCCACCTGACAAAATCCACTTAATCCCTCCCAAAATAAGGAAAAGAAGCGCTATTAAAAATGCTACAAAAAGAAGAATGTTAATTACGGAGCTAATTACACTTTGAAACGAAATTCCCGCACAACCTGGAACAGTCACTCCTGAATCGTCTGGCGGACAAAGTGTCACTGGACCTTCGGTTGCGAAAGCGATTGCGGCTGACCAGTAAAGCGAGGTTAAAATACCTGTGGCTGCAACGGCAATTTTTCTAAACTTTCTCATTGAGTGGTTTCCTCTATACCATCTATGTTGCTACGTTTCCGCCAGCCTGTCAAGTCCAGAAATCGCCTTAGCAATCAGGTGGCAAGCCGGCATTTATGCAGTTTTACTGTGAGGGTGTCAGCCCAGGATTATAAGTCCTCGCTCCCAGTAACTGTAAAACGATATTCACAATAATAAACGACGAAATTCCTATCACTAGCCCCACAATTGCGTAAGTTATTGTCGCTCTCGCTTTTGCCGTTGCCTCCTTGTCTCCGCCTCCAAGAATCATTTTGATTCCCCCAAGGATAAGGAAGATAAGTGAGGAGATAATAATCAGGAATACTCCCCCGGAAATTAGAAAACTCATTAGGTTGTTTTTTATAAAATCCAACCCCCCAAGTGGCACAATCCGGGATACATCGTCTGGTCCACCTGTCCGAGTCTGACCAAACGTTGGTAACCACTCTGAAGGCGGTTTAATATCAATTGCCCACACCGTTGCCTTTTCTTTTACAACATGCCACGTTATAACCAAACATCCCCCTATTCCCACTCCCGCCTTCCATATGTACTTGATTACCTTCCTCATCATTTAAATGGTGCAAGTCCCAATATGTCTGCTCCAATTGCTTGAAGAAGAACCATTGAGAAGAAAATTAAGATTAATCCCGTTATTAGGGCCGTTACGTTTTCTTGGATGCCCTTAATTTTCTCCGGGTTTCCTTGCGAGGTGATTAATGTATATCCAATTGAAAGTACCATCAGAAGTACTACTCCTCCAGAAATTCCCAAGGCAAACCTAAGAAGAAAGGTTAAAAACGGTTCGAGGTCTCCGGTCGGGACACATCCAATTGCTGTTTTGATTCCTTCAGTTCCTCCACAGTCTGCAAATGAAATTTTCCAGGGGACATCAACTGGTTTTCCTGGATTCGTTAGCGAGCAACCATACCCACCCCCAGGCAAAATAAGTACTTGCCAATCCTTCGGATCTCCGCAGTATGCTTTGTCAACGCGGTCCGTTGAGTCACAGGCATAGTCTTTTGGTGTTGTGTCCAAACAGCATTTATCCCCCTCTGGAGCAACAATGTATCCTTTAGCAGTATCACATTGGGGTTTAATATACCTTCGCGCACAGATTGCCTGTGATTTGCCAATCCCACCTCTTCCTCCCCCTCCTCTTGTTCGTCCATGAGGGCAATCCCCAGTTTCGCACTTATCGGCAATGTAAGTTTCACCGGGACAAACGGTCGGATCATGTGTTGCCGAAACTCTTGAAACCTGTCCCCCGGCATGGAACAACCCAAGTCCTATAATCAACAATAGTATCGGTATCAGCCTACGAAACATATTTCCTTCTCAGCATATCACTTAAAATCTGCTTTCCCTAGTTCCCAGTCCGAAGTTTGTCTAGAAGTTCTACAATTAAATTCTTAGCATTTTCTACTCCTCCCAGTCGGTAGAAATAAATCTGCCAGCCCGACTCCTCATGCCCCGACTTGACCAGCCCCATTCCTGTCGAGTTTACAAGCTCATACTTAACCCCGCTTATACTCGCCGGAACCGGTATAAAGGCTTTTTCAAACATCTTTTCCGCCTCCAGTCTCGCTACCTGTCCATCCATCCCCCCTTGGTTTTGAAGTTGCTTGGCCAGAGCATTAACTAGGCCTGGTTTAAATTGTCTTAAAAAGCCCCTCTCCGGTGAGATCGTTTGTTCGGCAATTTCGTAAAGATGGGGAAAAACCGTTCGGACTTGCACTGTCTCCGTAAAGTTACAATTGCCGTTAGCGTCACAACTATAATTTGCTTGTTGACTGGGTGGCGGCGTTACCGGCGGCGGCTCATTTGTCTGAGCACAATAGGCTCTATAAAGCCGGCCGCACTGGCACTTAGGTACCTGTCCACCTCCCGAGCAGTCGCCATCGCTTCCTTCGTCGCACTGGGTGGTCGTACACCAACCCCTCGCTGGCCAAGCGCACTCATCAAAGCTTCCTCCCGATCCGATTTTTGCGCAGCAAGTTGGCACATGATCCTGGGGTTCGACGTCTTTTCCAATCTTTCCCGTAAAATCCTCGGGGACACAGGCCGGCCACGGTTTCTTGTCTCCGCCCCCAGTTCCTTGTGTTGGGGTCGCTCCCAGTTGTAGGCCACAGTTAAGTTGGCCATTCGGCCCGACAGAGCAAACCTCCGAGTCATTCTCTCCTGGTAGTGGTTCGATCTTACAGTCTACCCCTCGTTCATATTCCGACAGTTCTGTTGATCTCCATAACTTCAAATCAAGTGATAACTGATCCCTCGCCTCAGTTGTCTTCGAATAGTAGTCTTCCCACTTCTTAGTTGGCGTACAGGCCAGGTCCTTAACTAGGGGAGTAATCTCCTTCCCAATTGTTACTGGGGTGATTTCCTTGTCAATAAACTCCTGGGGGACATACAATCTCTGGAGTGCTTTTGTTGCCAAATTAAGTCGCATAATCTCTGGTAGCGAGACATAAATCGGCCCAATTTTTATTGGCCTTCCTTCTCTGTCCAGATTAGTTGACTCTTGAGCCGTGTTAAAAACTGTCGGCGAAACGAATTCAATCTTTCCTTCCGACTCATCATTTGGAAAAAGCGGTACCCCTGTCCAGTACGGCTCCCACCCCTGACTTTTCCATGACGCTTCTGCAGCGTCAAAAAGATCCGGTCTTGGGTAGTTTTTTCGAATTGGCTTACAGTTAATCTCGGTAATATTCTTGTCGTAAACCTTAAATTCCAGAACCTCTCCCGGCTTGGTCGCCCGGTCTAGGTATTTAGTATTTAAATTTCGTTCCTTTCTTTCTTTAACATATTCAATAAACTGGCACTTAAGTTCATCTTGCATTTCTAGTGGTAGCACCTTTACCAGTCGTCCAGACTTTTGCCACGCTTCTTCAAAGTCAGGATCATTTGGTCCATTTCGAAGAGCCAGTTGTAGGCGGTCTAGTTCGTCCGGGGTTTGATGCTCAGCGTCAAATACTCCCACAAAGTAGTCGGCTAACTCTTTGGCATATGGGATATAGAAGCCGTCTGTAATTCGAATATCTGCTCGGCAGGTTCCCGTTCGAAGGCACCCCGCTTGGTCAAATATCTTTAGTGATTCCTGGATCTGGATTGGCTGGCTACACTCCGATATGCACCCCTTTGGTTTTGTTCGATCAGTTGTTGGCACGCAGGCCGGCAGTTTCTGGTTTGGTGACTCCTTAGCGCTTTTATTTGGCGATTGCTTTATCTGTGACAACCTTCCCGTAGATTGAAAGTAGGCGAGGCATGTCGAAATAGTGTTGCTATCAGCCGTAATCTTTGCCCGTTCTTCTGCTGTCGCCGCCCGGCTCTTTTTAATGCACACTTCTTGGTACGCTACCCATGAGTCGTAGATCACATTCCCCGGATCCCCTAGGCAAAAGCCCCTAATGTGTCTTCCAAACCATTGCCCTCCGCAAGTTGGGTCACTGGCTTTCTCGCAAAAATCCACTCCGGCCATCGCTCCCGTGCAATTCTCTGGATAACACCAATCCGCATTATTATTCGCACAAAAATCCGGGTTACTCTTTGCCAGTTGTGGATCCGTGCAATATTTTGGGGGCGAATCTGGGTTTGGCTGAATATTACAAAGACCATCATTTGCCGGCGGAATAATTGGCTGTTCCACTAGATCGTTTATCTTTCCTTCTACTGGAATCTCGCCGGGGCATGCTTCCAGAGTGTTTAGTGGGGGAAACGTTGGCGGGTAATTGCGGGCGTGGTATCCAAAAAGCCCAAACGTACTATCGGTCGGTACGATCTTTCCTAAATCAATTCCGTCACAGTCTGAGTACCAATCTAATGCACTTCTAGGATCCATAAAACTACCGCTGTCCCGCACTACTACCGTTACCCCTCCATTCTTCGCTGTCCCAATCGCCTGATGTTTACCAACTGCTGGAAGCACTTTTCGACCATAGCCATTGGCCGCCTCATAAGCTTTTACAATTTCTGGATCAACCGTTAGGTTCAAAAAGTGAATCGCGTAACCGTCAATGGTTCCATCGTTATCGCCTACGTGGATGGCAATCGAGTCACTGTCAGCGTACACCACTAGGTAGCCGTATCCATTGCCGATGTTGTAGCCATGCGTTGGAGCATACACTCGCTCGCCGCTGGCCATCTCGAAGTCAGCCATATGTGGCGGATGAGCCTCGAGGCCATTAGCCTGCCCACTATAAACCCCAATTGAGTAGAGATTCTTAAAAACTGGCACCCGGGGTTTCTCAAATACTGTGCAAAGTTGCGGGGCATTCGGATCGGGCGGTGAATCGGGTGGATAGCCGATACTCACGAGCCCCTTATAAAGACCGACTGTTTGCCACCCCCGGAGTTTAAGGTTTACATCAGGACTTCTTTCCACTGACTGCCACTTTGCCCCTTTTACCGGCAGGGTCGGTATTTCAGCTGCCTCCGTTTGTACAACCGACCTAATAACCGCTAACCCAATCACAACTACTACTAAAGTTGCTAGGACTTTCTTGATTCTCCTCACACAGACTAGACTATCAAAATAGATCGAACGTTGCTACCTGCCTAGTTTTTAAACACTCGCAGAAATGTGTCCGAAGGTATCTCCACTTTCCCGATCGTTTTCATCTTCCTTTTTCCCTTTTTTTGCTTTTCCAAAAGTTTCATCTTTCTCGTTACATCCCCGCCGTAAAGCTTCTGGGTGACGTCTTTTCGAAATGCCGCCACATCTGCTCTCGCAATTATCTGGCCGTCCACGGCCGCTTGAATCGGGAAGGGGATCTGCTGCCGCGGAATAATCTCCTTTAATCTCTCCACTAAAAATCGTCCAAATTTTTCGGCTCTGGTCTTTTCCATTATCTGACTAAAAGCGTCGATTGGTTCGTGGTTAATAAGCACCTCTAGCGTCACTGCCTGAAAGGGTCGCCACGATGTTACCTCGTAGTCCAAACTGGCGTACCCTGAACTAACTGACTTTAGTTGATCAAAAAAATCCGAGAGCATCTCTGCTAGGGGCAGTTCGTAAACAACTGTTGCCCCTGTTCCATGGTAACCGGTGTCTATTAATTTGCCCCGCCTTTCTTCACAAAGCGAAATCACTGCCCCGACCAAGTTCTGGGGAACAATTATCGATGCTTTTGTCCAAGGCTCAAACATTTCCCCGTCTCGGTGCTGGTAGTCGACAGTGGGTGTGGTAGCAATAATATCTAAACCAAAGTCACTCTCTAGCCTTTCTTGCGATACTTCCGCGTGGAGTTGCCCTAAAAATCCGCACCGGTAGCCTCTCCCGAGTGCCTTGGAGTGCGTTAATGAAAAAGTAAGTGCCGCATCTGATAGCTTTAGTTTGGATAGGGCGTCCGTCAGCTCCGAAAATTCATCCGGATCCACCGGGAATAAACTCACAAACACCATCGGCTTAGGTTCGCGGTACCCGGGCAGTGCCACTACCACACTTTTTATTTCTTTCGTGGCCACCGTTACCGTGTCCCCAACCTTCACTCCGGCTGGTTCCTTAATATTTGTCGCAATATACCCAACCTCTCCCGCCGATAACTCCGCCACTGGTTTCATTCCTGGCCGAAACTTCCCAAGTTCTAGTGTTGCTCCTTCCTTTCCCGTAGCCAGAAAATACGTCCGCTCTGCTGCGCTAATTTTTCCATCAACTATTCGTACAAACGCTACTACTCCACGTTTTGGATCAAACTGTGATGAAAAAACCAATCCCCTTAAGGGTCGATCGGCTATCCCCCGAGGGGGAGGCAGAAGTTTAATAACTGCTTCTAAAAGTTCGTTTACCCCCTCACCTGTCCGAGCCGAAATTTGAAAAACTTCTTCCCTATTAAAGCCAAACGTTTCTTCTAAATCCTTAATCGCTTGGGCTACATTGGCAATCGGGGAGTCAATCTTATTAACTGCCGGAATTATAGACAGTCCCAGTCTTTTTGCCTTCTCGTAGTTTGATAAAGTTTGGGCTTGGATCCCTTGGGTCGCATCGACTAGAAGTATTGCCCCTTCTGAGGCTGCTAAGCTTCTCTCGACCTCATATGAGAAATCTACATGTCCCGGCGTGTCGATTAAGTTTAAGCTGTAGCTTTCCCCTGAGACTTGATAACTCATCGTTACCGGCGCCAGCTTAATCGTAATTCCCCTTTCGCGGCTAATTGGGTGGGAATCCAAGGCTTGGTCGACAAGATCTCTCTTCTCCACCGTTCCCGTTATCTCCATCAATCGATCCGCTAGAGTCGACTTTCCGTGGTCGATATGAGCAATGATGCAAAAGTTACGAATTCGCTCTTGTGGCATTTCTATCTCGTCTCTCCGTTAGGGTGGTTTACGGCTGGTACTACTTCTTCAACCACTTCCGACACTGTCTCCTCCGCCGCAAAGAAGATCCGTTTTACCCGTCCCACTAGTCCTGTAAATGCCGATAACTCCTCAATCTCCAAAAACCACGTCAAGAATAAGTACACCGAAAGCCCAATTGCCGTCGCCGTTCCTGTAAGCATTAAAAGGGGAATAGTTCGAGTGGTGTCAAAAACTAGCTGGTCGAGAATCTTCATCGGTATATAAAGTGACACCCCGGTTAAAAGAGCCGCCGTAAACATTTTTATTGCCGGCAAAAAAAGTCTCGTTAGCGAAAAGCCTTTTACCCTCCGATGGAGGGCCGTAACGAGAACTACT
>CAZKPQ010000020.1:0-11002 GCA_964554695.1 uncultured Gammaproteobacteria bacterium
AGAGCAAAGATCGAGACACCAACCGGCCAGTACGATAAAACCCAGGCTACTTGCCCTAGAACTATGGCCGTTACCAGGGAAAAATTTCTTGTTTGCTCCCCTATTCCCTCCTCCAAATTAATGCTCCAAATGGCTTGAAACGCCAGCGGTAAGGAAATGGCAAAAACTACAATCGCGTTAAGAATCGCTGGTAAATGTAGTGAAGAGATTACTAAGAAGAAAAAAAGCGCTGTCGCCACTGACATCAAAAACCCGATTGAGTGAGCTACCCGAAGAAGCTGAATACTTCGAACGGCCGCCACATTGAAAATATTTGCCGTCAGAAGGGTCGCGTAATACCCAACCGCAAATATTAGAAGAAAGACCAGCTTTAAAACCACTCCCAGAATAAAGCTCGTGTCCGAGCTAAGTCCCCATATAAGAAACTGCTCTACTCTCACCGGTAGCAGCGGATAAGTTAAAGCCGAGGCTAAAGCAAAACTGGCCGGTAAAATAGGTAGCGTAACCCATTCCCACCCCTTAAAGTCTTCATCCCGAAGAGCCCAAACAGCTAAGACAAACGACACCGCCGCAAAGACAACCACCCGAAATCGCCACTGAATAAACTGTCCCATCCCCAGTCGAATAAGAAGAATTCCCGCAAGAAGAATTATCGCTGCGATTACAAATCTTTGCCTTTTGGAAATTCCCGATAGCGGGAATCGCGGTATCCGAATTCCTTTAAGATTCATTTTTCTTCTTTCGCTTTGCCGGAACCTTTGTTCCCTTAGGCATCGTAGTTTTAATGTGGTGGGTAATCGCAATCGCCAGTCCATCAGCCGCGTCATCCGGCTTAATTATTTCCTTCATCCGTAAATGCTTTCGGACGCTCTCTTGCATCTGCTTCTTGTCACTTCTCCCAAAACCCGTCAGGGCAAACTTCACTGCTAATCCCTGGTACTCAAATATATCTTTTACTTTGTGCTTAGCGAGCGTTGCTAACACTACTCCCCGCGCTTGTCCCACTGCCATCGCTGTTCGGGAGTTGATACCAAAAAAAAGTAACTCTATACAGGCTACATCCGGCCGATATTTCTCAATCACCTTCCCAAGTTCGTTGGAAAGGTAAAGTAGCCTCTCCCCCATTGGCGTTTCTAAAGTCGTGGTTAAGCACCCTGCGTGGATAAATTTCATCCTCCCCGCTTGACCGTTAGAAGGCTCAATCTCTATCAGGCCATATCCTAGCCTAGCAGTACCTGGATCAATCCCAAGAATTAGCATATTCTTTCAAACCTAATTTTACGCTATCTCTAGCCTGACCTAAAGTAGCGGTAAGATATTTTACTGTCCAGACTAGCTTCACTAAGGTATCACATTATATAATTCCCCATGCCTAAAAATGGCGGGCCCGAGGTACCCAACTGTATTTCTGATTGCCAAGCAGCTTGCTGTCGGTTCGTGCGCTTGTCAGGCGTAACTTATGAACAAGCCGAATTTTATAGAGCAGCTGGCAAGGCAAGAAACCGTCCTGTAGAAATCGAGGGTGGGGAAATTCCGGGGACTTATGACATTATCATAGGATTCCTTTGTCCATTCATTGTGAAGGGTAATCGGTGCGATATTAGACATAGCCCGTTAAGAGCTCAGGACTGTACCGATCTTGAGCCAGGCAGTTTCAGTTGTCACGAACATCGGGAATTTTATGCTAAATCCCAAGTGATCGCGGCCAACTCTCTACAGGTTCGAAGAAGATAATTAACACCTAAACTTTCAGAGCAAACTCTTCGCACACTTACGACCCTACGCGTTAATATAGACCTCTTGAACATCGTCTAGTTCCGACACGATTTCCAAAAACTTTTCTACCGCTTCTCGCTTATCTTCACCAACTACCACCATTGTCTCTCTATTTGGTCTAAAAACCAGGCTCGCTTCCTTTACTGCCACTCCTTGAGGAGCTAACTTCCCCTGAACTTTATGAAGCTCTTCAGGTTTTGTGAAGACGGAGAAACTTTCCTCGTTTTCCTCTACGTCTTCTGCATCAGCTTCTAGAGCTTTTTCTGTTACTTGATCTAGGTTTAAGTTGTCTTTCGCTATTTCAATCTCGCCTACCCGGGTAAACATATAAGAAACGCTGCCCACCGACCCTAAGTTTCCCCCAGCTTTCTCGAAGATGTTCCGGAGGTCACTTGCTGTTCGCGTTTTATTATCAGTAATTGTTTCCACTACTACCGCTACTCCCCCTGGTCCAAATCCCTCATAGATTGCCGTCTCCAGGACCGCTGCCTCGCCTTTGCCAAGCCCTCGGTCAATTGACCGCTGGATGTTCTCTTTAGGCATGTTAGCTTGCCTGGCTTTCTCAACGGCTAGCCTCAGTTTGAAGTTACTTTCCACATCCCCGCTGCCGCCTTCTCTAGTGGCAATCGCAATCTGGTTCCCAAGTTTCGTAAATACGGCTCCCCTTCTGGCATCCGCCGCCCCTTTTTGCCTCTTAATCGTTGACCACTTCGAATGTCCTGACATAAATCTTTAAAGTTTAGACCGTCCCTATTTTACCTTTTGCCCGTCTTTTTGTCAGTCCGGGAAGATTCATCCTTGACAACTCCCCCGCTTTTCATAGAATGTTCCTGTTCCGCTTGCCCCCTAGGCTCGCGGATCACCAAAAAATATTATGCCTGTCTCCCCTATTCCCGCTTCCAGGCGGGCCTTAATTTAGATGACAAACTATACTTCTGACGCCGCCGTCGCCGCCGCTCTAGCCTCTAACTGGAAAAAAGCGATCGAAATTAACTCTGCTCTTTTAAAAGACACTCCCCTCGATATTGCCTGCCTCAACCGCCTAGGACGAGCCTATCTTGAGCTTGGAAACTGTAAAAAGGCTATCGAGTACTTTAAGAAGGTTCTCAAGATAAGTAAGTATGATCCAATCGCTACCAAAAACCTCGCCCGTGCCCAAGTAGCTATTACCGCCAAGCCCAATGGTCAGCTTACCTCTAACCACACATTTACTTTGGTTCAAAAAATTAGCTTTCTAGAAGAGCCAGGCCAAACCAAGCTCGTTAGCCTAGTTAATGTCGCTCCCGCTAAAACCCTTCTTCACGTAAACTACGCCGATCCGGTTAAAATCTCCTGTCGCCGTCATACGATTATGGTGACAGACTTCTCCGGCAACTATCTGGGCGCCTTTCCCGATGACCTTGGCCACCGCCTTCTGGTCCTTGTGAAGGGCGGCAACACTTACGAAGGCTTCGTCAAGGGCGTTTCCAAAAACCAAGTTACTATTTTCGTTCGGGAAGTCACTCGAGCCAAGAAGTTTAAAAATACCCCTTCCTTCCCGACTTCGGTTAGCGACTATCTAAGCTTCGTTCGCGAAGACTCTCCTGTTCTGGACGAGAGCAAACCTACTCCCGATTCCGACTCTGATTCCGACTCCGATGAGGATACCCCCAAGCCAAACCGCTTCTCGGATGAATTAACCGAGGAAGAATCCTAAATCTCCTGTCTCCGGGGTAAATAAATCACTCCCGTTAACAGTCGTTGTACCCCTCGTTCAAGTCTTGGATAAATCTCCCTAGCGGGCCGAAGATCCCGAAGAGACCACGCCGACCAAACCATCGATACCCCAAATATCATAACCAGAAGAAGTGCCAGCCAAATATATTCCGCCCACATAGCTTCTTACCTTGTTAGTTTGTCAACATAATCCTGGCCCAATATTAACACCGCTTCCGCCCGAGCGTTAATCACTAGCTTCTCAATCCGGCAATTAAAGATCGAATTTATCCGTTTTATCGTTTCACTTTCCCGGTTTTTTAACTCCACCTGTAGTTGGCACTTCTCAAGAGCTAGTGGGACGGTTCCCACGTTCACAACTGTCACTCCGCTGTTCTCAAGTATTCGCGCCGCCCGGTTCCCTAGTCCCGAATAGGTAGTCGAGTTGATAACTTCCACTCTTAAGTTTTCATTTCGAATCGGCGTCTCCGTAAATTTCCCCCGGAGAATCTGGTCTAGCTTATCTTTCTCGAGGGTTCTTGCCGTCGATCCGTCCGGTAATAGGACCGGCTCAAGTACCCCTTCTAACTCCACCGTCTCCACTCGATCAAACCTTACCCGGCTAACCGTGTAAGCCGTCTTCAGCCTTTCAAAAAGAGTTAGATCGGTCTCTTTTGGAAAAAGGTAGTTTAAGGACAAGAAAAACTCCTTGGGTTCAGCCGCCGGTTTCCCGGCCACTTTAATGTATCGGTCAACCGCTATCCCCAAATATTCTTGTAAAGTGTCCTTAAACACTACCCCGCCTCTCTTATCCACCTCTCCGGCCTGATATACCTTTCCCACCTGGAACCGGCCATACCCGTGGGCCACTTCCGTTAAAAACACATCGTTTGGGATAACAACCGCCGTCACCTCCCGGTCCCGACTATTAATTGAGAAAACGACCGTCTGCTCCCCAGATACGGCGATATTTACTCTTCCGAAGTTCAGTTTCTCTCCCTTTACCCCCAAAAAAACTATTGCCCCAAACCCGACCCCCACTCCTAAAACAAGAATCGATAAAACTTTACCTAAGAAACCCGATCCTTCCCTCTGTCTATTTTTCCGTAATCCCCTCACCTAATTAGTTTACCAATTCTGCTCTTGGTCTTTCTTCCCTTTCCGAATTACTTCCGGTGCCGGTGGTACGTAAACTTCAGGCGCACTTTGCTTCGCCTTTCGAGCTAATTCCTCTTTAGAGACCTTCTTCCTATTCTTTTTATTGTAGAAATCGCCAAAATTTCCCATTTAGCTCACCTCCTGGGGATATTCTAACCAACTTGCCTTAAGTTTCGCAAATCGCTTCTTGGCTATCGCTTCTTGAATCTCTCTCATAAGCGTGCTCATAAATGCGGTGTTGTGGATGGTTATTAGCCGGTACAGTAGAAGCTCCTTAGCCCGCAACAGATGATGGACATAAGCCCGGGTAAAGTTTTTGCAGGTGTAACACTGACAAAACTTAGATAGTGGCCGCTTATCTTCTGCGTACTCCTTTTTTGAAATATCATAAAAGAACCGATCTTTATTATAGTTGGGAATCCCAGCCTCTGGCCGAGCGAGAACATATCCCATCCGGGCAATTCGGGATGGATGAACCGAGTCAAACATATCTACCCCCCTTTCCACCGCTTCAAATATCTCTCTTGGTGTTCCAATCCCTAACAAATGCTTTGGTTTAGCTTTGTCCACCTCCTCGGCTATCCATCCTAAAATTTTAATCATCGTCTCATTGGAAACTAACGCCCCCCCAATCCCGATTCCAAAAAACTCGTTTGTGTCTACAAACTTTGCCGACTCTCTTCTAAGGTCCTCAAATGGCCCTCCTTGGATCACCCCAAAGCACTCTTGGTTCTTAGACTTTCCCTCACTTCGAAGCTTAACTAAAGCCTCTAGTGATCGTTTTTCCCATCGGTGCGATCGCTTCATCGAAATCTGGGTGTAATTATGGTCATGCAAGGGGCTGGTACACTCATCAAGTGCCACTACAAAGTCCGCCCCAATCTCGGCTTGTACCTCCATGCTCTTTTCCGGGGGGAAAAAATGGACAGTTCCGTCCTGATGAGACTGAAACGTCGGTCCGTCCTCTTCAATCTTACAAAGCTTGGTTCGTTTAACCAGTTCCTTTGGGTCAATCGCCACCGCTTCTCCTAAAACCATATCTTGGCTAAATAGATCAATTAGTTTCCCGACTTGGTGCTCTATCCCAAACCCAAGTGAGAAAACTTGAAAGCCTCCCGAATCCGTCAGTACTGGCCTATCCCAGTGCATAAACTGCTGGATTCCCCCCAGCTTCTCAATCGTTTTTGATCCTGGCCGGAGATAAAGATGGTAGGTGTTAGCTAAAATTAGACCGACTCCGTTTTCTACTAAGTCCTCTGGTGATAGCGACTTTACCGTTGCTTGTGTCCCCACCGGCATAAACACCGGCGTTCTCACTACCCCATGTGAACACTCTAGTTTCCCGGTCCTGGCTCTACCATCGGTTTCTTCAACCACAAACTTACTCATCGCCTCGTTTTCCTTTCCGACTAACCACCCTTGGCAGTGCCAAAATCATCTCAAAGTCGTCGTCCCCGGCTACTCGGTTAAATCTTTCAAAGCCGCACCGCCGGCACTTCTGGACAAGTACAAACTCCCCCGTTCTTCGACTAAACACTCCCACCGGGTCCATAAGCCCCAGGCACTCGTTTGCCCGGTCTCCCGGAACGCCCGTGTCTACGTGTTTACTGACTAGACAGAACGGGCAATGATTTCGGTAAGAGCCACCGTAAACAATCGGCTCTACCTGCCTCTGGCAGTTCCCGCAAGTAAAGCCCTCATTTCTCGCTATAAATTTAGGCACAAAGTGAAGTATATCAAACCATTTCGGCTAACCGCCTCGCCTCCGCCAGTTTCCGCTCTCTTTCTGCGCCAATCGTCTCGAGGTGTCTTTGGTGACTCACGATAAGATCCGCCAGGTTTGTTCCTTCTAGTGTTAGGGGTAACGAGACAAACTCAGCTCCCCCTTCATAAAGCTTTACCGCTTCTTTAGCGTCAGCAGCCGTCATCAGAACTACCGCCTTCGGGTTCTCTTTCGAAACCGTATCTAAAAGGGCTAGGTTGGTCTCAAGATCCCGAACCGTCGACACTAAAAGCTTTGCCCTCGGAACGACTAACTTTTCCAAAACCTCCGGGTCAGTAGCGTCGCCGTATAAAGCCGGTACAAACTGTTCCCTGAGAACCGCTACCACGTCCGGATTAAAGTCCACAACCACTAGCCTCTCCCCAAACACCCGCTGTAAGCCCCGTAGGATTATCGTTCCGCTCCGGTGACATCCCACTAGGATCGCATGGTCCGTTAATTCGTCCACATTATGAGTCGCTCTCTCTAAACTCACTCGTTCCTTTGTTTCAAGTAGCCGTAGTCCCTTTTCTAAAAACCGGTATACTCGGGCCTGATGAGTCACCAAAAACGAAGACAATACAAACGATAACACTGTCCCGAATATCGCCGGCGACAAAACCCCCTGTGGCAAAATCCCCTCTTTGGCTCCCGCTGCCAAAATTATTAAGGAAAACTCCGATACCGAGGACAGGTAGATCCCCGTCTGCCAGCTTGACCTAGCTCGAAACCCAAACCGGGTAAACAGAACCAAGAAAACGACCGGTTTGATAATTACCGCGTAGCCTAAAATTGCTATTGCCAAAAGAAGCTGGCTTGAGATCCCCGTAATCGAAAGTCCTGTTCCCAGGTTCACAAAAAACAGCATGATAAAAAAGTCCCTTAATGGCTTAATTCGGGTTGAGATCTGCACCCTGTAAACCGACTGGCCAATCGATACCCCAGCTAAAAATGCCCCAATTGCCAGTGAAAACCCTAAGGCAGTCGTCACTGATACAAACAGCAGGCACCAGCTAATCCCCGCTAAAAACAATAGCTCTAGGTTCTGGGCCATATATCCAAAAACCCGTGGTAATACTTTCCGCCCAATTAGAAGTGCCACTACTATTAATACAATCCCCTTAATGGCCACTAGCCCGGCGTCTATTATTCCCAAACTCTCTCCCTGTCCGACAATCGTCATCGCCATAAGAATGCTAACCGCCAAAAGATCCTCCACTAAAAGGATCCCTACTGATAGTTTTCCGTGCATCGAGGTAATCTCCCGTCGCTCCAAAAGAAGTTTCACTACGAGTATAGTGCTGCTAAACGAAATCGCCGCCCCTACTAGTGCCGCTTCCGCCATCCCCCAGCCTACTCCACTTAATACTCCCCCGATGACTGCCGTCGTCACTGCTACTTGAAGAACCGTGGCTAAAAGAACCTTCTTCCCCAAACTTCGAAACTCCGATAGGTCAAGTTCCATCCCCACTAAAAACAAGAGAAACGCGAGCCCGATCTCTGGTAAAAAGGCTAAGAACTCTAGTTGTTCTGGTTTAACCAGATGAACCGCCGAAAGGCCTGCTCCAACTGCCAGATAAGTCACCAGAAGTGGTTGCCTAAGTCGAAGAAAAATCGTCGCTAGCGCCGCCGAAGCAAACGTAACTAGGGCTAGAAGAAAAATCTCTTGCATGTTTTTCTCTTATCATCATATCAACTCCCAGTCTCCACTGTCCGTAGCGCCTCCTCTAAATCCCCAGGTAGTCTCGCTTCTACTGTTATCCAATTCGCTTCTCCGGGTTTCCTAAAACTCAAGCTTCTGGCATGTAAAAACAACCTTGGACACCACTTCCGGTCATCCCGTATTGCCAGCTTACCTCCATACAGTCTATCTGAAACAACAGGGTGACCGATATATTTCATATGTACCCGTATCTGATGAGTTCGTCCCGTCTTTGGCCGTACCCGAAGAAGCGTCAACGTCTCCCCGTTTCGACTAAAACTTCTCTCGACCGCGTAGCTGGTTCTTGCCTCCCGACCCAAAGGAGTAACTCCAAACTCTCGTCTGTTAAAGGGGTTTCTCGCCACTGGCGCTTCAATCTCTCCCTCCTTTGGCACTATCTCTCCATGCACTAAGGCCAGATACTCTTTTACCGTCTCTCGGTTCTGAAATTGTTCCTTCAGTTCCTGAAAGCTCTTAGCATTTTTAGAAAGCAGAAGAACTCCCGATGTCTCTTTATCCAGTCGGTGTACCACTCCCCCACGGGACTTAAACTCCCTCTCTATATCACTGTCGTCAGCTCTCTCTTCCTCCTCAATATTATTTCTTTTGGCCGCCCAGTCTTGAACCGTTTCTTCATTGGTTGTTGTCTCGGCCCGATTAACCGTTATCCCCGCCGGCTTGTTCACCGCCACCATATTCTCGTCTTCAAATAGTATTTCGAGTGGGGAGAGTGTTTCCGAAGGTAAGTTGGTCCCTTTCCTCATTTACCGCCGCGCTTCTTCTCGCAGTCCATACAGTACGTTGCCGTCGGCATCACCGCTAAACGATCAGTATCAATCATCTTTCCGCAGTTCTCGCAAATCCCGTACCGACCGATCTTAATCTTTGTTAATGCTTTTTTGGTTTGAATAAGCGCTATATTCAATTGATGCGACAAAGCAGCCACTTTCTCGTGTCCCGCCTTAGACTGGGCCACCGAATCTTCACTAGCCGCGTCCATCAGTCGATCTTTGTCCTCAAAAGGATCTTCCTTCTTAAGCTCCTTTATCTGCTTTTCGAGGTCAGTTCCCCGCCTCTCGAGGTGCTTTCGAAGTTCTGCCAACACATCACTTGGAAACTTAATCATTTTGACCAACTCCCAGTACCTAACAAGAAAAACACTGAGACTTAAAAGGAGTGTGGCTACTAAGATCTCTCTTTGTCCATACCCCTCTCGGTACGAAAGCATTAAAAATGAACCAGACAGAAAAATCAAGTAGGTAAGGGCAAATATCCCGTGTTGTCGGTAAAACCTCCCTAGTTCCGCTTTTCGTAAAAGTTGTCGTTCGAAGTACCAAAGAACCCCCACCGCTAAGGCCCCGATTACCGCCATAAATACCGGCGTCAAGCTCACTCTTCCCAAGCAGCCGTCCAAGAAGCAGCCCAAAGACCCAAACACCATTGCCAAGGCTACCCCAAAACTCAGGCTGTCAAGAATCTCCAGCACCCGAAGTTCAAACGCCTTCGCCGCTAAAACCACCGTCGCCATGGCTCCAAAAAAACCACCGGTAACCGAAATCCCTGGGTATTTAAAAAGTAGAAACGCTCGTCCAAAATCAGACCCAAAAATCTCCCCGTGGGTTAAGGCAAAGACGGCTCTTCCAACAAGAAAGAAAGCCGCCACTGCCAAAAAAAGTGTATCGAATACTCGCTCTTCCGAGATCCCCCGCTTCCTCGCCTGCTCCCAAACAACGAATGTCATCGTCACTAGCGCCATAAAAACCATCACTCCAAATGAATGAATTGTTACCGGACCCCATGAAAATAGAATTGGATACATTTTAACTAGTCGCCTTTCGTGTCAGCCCTTTTAGATAAATTACTGTTCGAGATACGGCAAACGTCTCAGTTATCCTCCCTGACCGAAGCTCAACCATAAGCCCGAACCCCAGAAGTGCTAGCCCCGAAAGAAGCATTACCGCCCGCACTCCCAAGGTATCCGCAATCGTCCCGGCTATAATAACCGGCACTAACGAGGCCACTCCCACTGCGTTAGCGATAAATCCAAAAACCCTGCTTCTAATTGCCAACGGCGTATTCTCTTGAATGAGAGTGTTGATTGGAATCTCAAGAAGTGCGTTTGCTATTCCAAGCGAAAACAGTAAGCCGATTGACAACCAAGCGATCGGCAGCTTAACAATCTGACTTAGAACTCCTACTTGCGAAATTACGACCAAAATCAGTGCTCCCGCTAAAAATCCGGTCCGTATGAGACTCTCCCTGGAGGACTTCGGGAAAAATTGCCCGACAAAAACTGCCCCCGAAATCATCCCCAAAGCAGCCGGGGCCATTAAAAGTAGTGACGCGTCTTCCACTTTAACCCCTAGAACTTTGTCCGCAAAACCCGGGACAATCGAGATCAATATTCCCACCATTACCTGCCCGACCGCCATAACCGCAATTCCCTTTCGAACACTTGGTTGGTGATATATGTGATCAACCCCTTCTAGAAAACTTGCTAATACCCCGTCCCCTCCTTGGCCATTCCGTCTAAGGCCCATAAGTCCGCTTCGCCCCCTCAGAACCGCCCTAGCCACATCTAGAATTGCCCGCCCAGGAAGTCTTGACGTAAAAAGTGACGCTAAGGTAAAACACATTGCCAAAAGAACAAACGTCCAAGTTAAGCCAATCGTTTGAAGAAGCGGACCTGCGAGGACATTCCCCAAGATTACTGACCCAAAAAACGTTAGTGAAAAGAGCCCATTTGCCATAAGAAGAAGGCTTTTTTCAGTCACTAATTGCGGAATCGTTGCTGACTCTGCCGGGGAGAAAAACTGGGTTACCGTCCCAATAATAATTGTCATGATATATATCCAAAAGGGGCTCTCGCTAGTCACTAAAAATGCCAGAACTGCAAATATCCTTATAAA
>CAZKPQ010000021.1:0-10732 GCA_964554695.1 uncultured Gammaproteobacteria bacterium
AATGTACCCAATATGAAAATCCCCTTAAGTCTAACTGCAATATTAAGGGTAATATTAATGAGTCCGAGAAAACCAAAAAATACTTTTTACCTGGTTGCCAGGCTTATCACCAAACCGCCGTCCAGTTATATCGGGGTGACCGTTGGTTCTGTAGTGAGTCTGAGGCCAAAGCGGCCGGTTTCATTAAATCAATTCAGTGTCCATGACCATTTTCTTTGCTAATCTTTCCGAAATCTCTCGGGCCCTTGTCCGTTTCATGAAAAAGACTGATGTTGAAGCGGAAATCTCTGAGGACCATGATCTTTGCGATCGTTTTCTCTTTTCCCTTCCCGATAATTCTCTCTTGGTTTCGCCTCGCCCCCTCGACCCGGAGTTTATTTCTGACACCCTTACCCTCCTAAATTTAAAAAATATTTCCTTTCTCTCTCCAAGACCAATCGGTGAATCACTTTCAACCTCCGTCCTCGAGGACCCGGATTGCTACCAGAAACTAACCAAGGTTATTTCTGATAACCCTAACTCTAAGCTTTTGTCTTACGCCGCTACTCCCGAGTTTTATCAGTTGACCGATAAATTAAAAGCCGATAGCCTAAGTTTTAATACTCCCGAATTACCCGGATATTCTACTCGTTGGACAGCCGAGTTTTTTGGTTCCAAATGTGGCTTCCGCCAAGCCGCCGGTTCTTTGGGTTCGCCATTCCCCAGAATCCCTGCTGGAGTAATCTGCGCCAGTTTAGCCGAAGTTTCCGGTTGGGCAAGTAAATATCTAAGTGATTATGGCGGCTTCGTTCTCAAGACTAATCATGGTCTAGCCGGTGCCGGTTTAAAAATAGCCCACCAATCTGATTTAGAAGGCCAACGACCAGAGGATTTTCTCCGTAGTCTTCTAAATTCAGAGCGCTTTTGGCAAGACTTCCCATTAGTGGTTGAGGCTTTTGTTCCTCCAGATATGACTGTAGCTGGCGGGGCTCCGAATATTGAGCTACAAATCGCTGACGGCAAAATTACTCCCCTTTATGTCTGTGGTATGCGAATCTCAAAGGAAGGTGTTTTCCAAGGTGTCGAGTTTGGCTCCGGCGCTGTATCAAATGAACTTGCCTCTAATCTTGAATTGGCTGGTAGACAGTACGGCGAAAAGCTTCTTAGCTCAGGCTATAACGGCTTTTTTGAGATTGACTTTGTGTTTGGCTTAGACCAGGTTCTTTATCCGATTGAATCAAATCTGCGCCGCACCGGTGGGACCCATGCCTTTGAATTAGCCGTCCGCCTTCTTGGCCCTACCGCCCTTTCCAAAAGCTACTTCGTTACTAACAACCGCTTCTTTTCCGAAAGTCTCAAAGGCCAAACCTACATCGACTTAAAAGCCAAGCTGGCTAACTATCTTTATCCAATCGAAAACTCGAATCGGGGAGTGGTCCTCACTATTGTTACTAGTCTTACCCATGGCCGACTTGGTTACGTCGTCATTGATAACGATCAAGATTCAGCCCGCTCTCTGGAGAAAGATTTTCTTTTGGCTCTCGCTTAATCACAGTTCGGCCAAGCACCCGTTCCGTCCACCGAAATTTTAAATGCTGCCGTTTTAATCGACTCCTCCGCGTTTAGCCGAAGGCCTAGGTCAGTGTTCTGCCCCATCCGGCTTCGAGCACTAGTCCACGCTCCGGGAGAGAATTGAAACATCCCTACATAAATTCCGTTGGTAGCTAAGCTGTTATAGCCCGATTCACAAACCGCAATCTTTCTTAAAATATCCTCACCAACTCGGTATTCCCCGCTATATTTTCTAAACCATTCATCAATCTCGCTTGGGGTTGCCATAGGTGGCGGGGGAGGTGGAAGGGGAGGTGGTGCGGGAGTCGGGGTTGGCGTCGAAGATGCCTCGTTAATGTCGTCAAAATCTTTCGAGAGGTCTTCTTCTAATACTAGCGTCGATGCGGTTACTTGCGCTGTTTCCGTGGCAACTGGCTCAGTCTCCTTGGCCTCTGGGGTAACCACCGCGCTTTCAGTCGCTTTAACGGCAGCCAAAGTTACGGTTTCCTTTCTATTTCTCACCGTCTCCGGCGCCTGATTTGCAAAAAGGAAAGACCCGCTAGCAACTAAGCCCCCGAATGATATCGCTGTCGAGACAAAAAGCACCCCCGCATGTAGTCTCATCTGTTTCTGGGGGGTATTATATACAACTTAGCCTAACTCTCAGCTATTAGGCCTTCTGGTACGGTTGATGTGGTCGAATACCGTCCGACTAACTCTGCCCTTGCCAGTACTTTTCCTTTTAAACTGTCTTCAAAATCATCTCTGTCAGCTCCACTTTCAATTTCAAGTTTCTCCGACAGCGCAAATACCTGAAAATGATAATGGTGAGTGCCTTCCGTCGGACACGGAGCAAAATATCCACTTCTGTTTGCGCTATTTCTCCCTTCCATTGCCCCTTTTGGCAATGCTCCTTCATCAATTCCGGAAATTGTCGGGGGGAGATTCCACACTAGCCAGTGAGTAAACACTCCTACTGGAGCGTCGGGATCTTCTAGGCTTAGGGCCAGTTCTACTGCTCCCTCTGGTATATCGCTAATCTCAAGGGGTGGGTTTGTGCCGTCTCCATCACACGTATAAACTACCGGTATCCGTCCGTTATTCTCAAAGGCTGGACTCGTTAAAACCATGCCCTACCCTATGTCTTTAACCCTAAAACCCGGGTAGAACTCTGTAAGAACCTGGAAAGATTCTTTCGGGATAATTGCCCGCCTTTTATACTTCCTTAGGTCTTCTTTGTTTATGTACCACTTGTCTTTCAAAGCTATATAAGAATCACTTTTGAGGTTAGCTGTGGGGCCTGGATTCGAACCAGAATAAACGGAGCCAAAATCCGTTGTCCTACCGTTAGACGACCCCACACTGGTGGGCACTAAGGGACTCGAACCCCTGACACCTGCGATGTAAACGCAGTGCTCTACCGCTGAGCTAAGTGCCCTCACGCCGGACAAGTTTGAACCCGTTTTCGCCGCAAGCTCGGCTCATCGACCACTTTTCTATCTCCCAACCCTGACCCCGAGTCGTCATCAGTCATGGCTGCTTTCACTTCGTGATAATGAGTGCAGTGCCTAAGTCCAAACTCGGCAAACTTAACAACCAAGGCCCCCCAGTTTTTATCACCTTCAGCAGGTATAGGTTTTTTTATCATTTTGTGCGGACGAGAGGACTTGAACCTCCACGGGTTTTAAAGCCCACAGGCACCTCAAGCCTGCGTGTATGCCAATTTCACCACGTCCGCTTATTAACTTTTAGTGGGCTGAAGAGGACTTGAACCTCCATGGTCGTTGGACCATACGCTCCTGAAGCGTACGCGTATACCAATTCCGCCATCAGCCCGCTTGGAGCGTTTGTGCCGAGGATGTGAGTTGCACACATATCTGATGCTCTTCAGGCACCCGCCGTGACTACCTTGGCTACCTCGGCAAGATTTTTAAATGTTCTAAATCTATGGCAGTTTGCACAAACTATGTCACATTTCTCAACTTCTTGTTTAATCTTTTCAAGCGACCAGTTTCTCGCAGCCATATAAGCTATATCCTTCACCTTCAATCTCTGATCCTGATGGTCAAAGTCCATTACATAATAGGGGTAACTTATTCCGCAATCTGCACAGGGCTTACTCTTTAGGGTGTTGATAAAATCGCGTCTCAATTTGTGAGCATTATGTCGTCTAATTAAAGCTAATCTTAGTTGACGTTCATGGTTAGCGAAGTAGTATGCCCTCCCGCGCACCTTCATGCACTCTTTACATTTTTCATAATATTCACCAATTCGGTTTCCAGTTCGTCTCTGATAAAACTCGACTAAAAGTTTTTTAACTCCACATCGACTACACTGTTTGCTGCGCACTCGCCCAGTGTATAGATGAAGTTATTCGATGTCAATGTGCGTTCTTCAGACAGCCCCATACTACTTGGAGCGGCGGACCGGACTTGAACCGGCGACCTTCTCCTTGGAAGGGAGACATTCTACCGCTGAACTACCGCCGCGAAACAATCAATTTTACCCTATTTTGTCGGGGTGGGGGGAATTGAACCCACTGCTTCTCGGTCCCAAACCGAGCGTTCTGCCGATGAACTACACCCCGGGTGTGGCCAGAGAGGGAGTCGAACCCTCACGACTTTTAGGTCACAGGATTTTAAGTCCTGCGTGTCTGCCATTCCACCATCCGGCCAAACTTTTACTGGTGTTTCCGAACGGTTACCGCAACTATTTCAAGGTCCTCGTCCTTCTCAATCATTTCCTCAAGTTTTGACAAAAGATCCTGGATTTTTTCTTCCGGACCTTCAAATTCAATGGTTAGTTTTTGTGTATCTTCGTCCATCTTTCTCCTTTCTGCGTGTAATTTTAGCACAAAAGGTTATATAATAGCTTCCAACCTGCGGTGGTAGTTCAGTGGTAGAATGCCTCCTTGCCAAGGAGGAGGTCGGGGGTTCGAATCCCCTCCGCCGCTCCAAGATCTGGTTTGCCCCTTCCTGCCTCCCCACGTTATAATTAACTACCGCTCCCATAGCTCAATCGGATAGAGCAAATCGGTTCTAACGATAAGGTTGCAGGTTCGAGTCCTGCTGGGAGCGCTCACTTCGCTTTTCCTGTCCAAAACTTTTCTGCTTCGGCAAGGGCAATTAGTACAAAACTTTCCCCAGATTCTATCAACTCTTGTATTTGTTCTCGGTCAAGAAACTGGGCATCCTGAACCTCAAGCAAATTTAGATTCATCTCTCCCGCTTTATACTCGCCGGTAAAAATCGAGGCCATTACTCTTCGGTCGTTCACAATCGAGATATTTTTTTCAACAAATTCCAACGCTAGGTTCAAACCCAGCTCTTCCATAAGCTCGTTTTTGGCCGCTTCCTCGGGTGTCACCCCTGCCGGTACGTGTCCAACCACACTCATGGTCCAAACACCGGGTAAAACTTTTTTATTTTTTGATCTTTTCTGAAAAAGAATTTTCCGTTCTTTGTCATAAACCAAGACTCGAATAACTCTGTGAATTGCCTCTGGTCGCTCATAGACACTGGATCTAGGGACTACCTCTAAAACGTTATCGAACTCGTCAACAATCTCTACCAACTCTTCTGGCGAATTAACTAAATCCTTTGCCATAGGCTAAGTATAACGAAATATAGTAAAATTAGGGTCGACTTGGTGGTGTTAGCTCAATTGGTTAGAGCATCAGATTGTGGATCTGAAGGTTGCCGGTTCAAGTCCGGTACACCACCCCTACTAGAGTAGCTTACTCTTCAAGCTCTAGGCTCCGGAAGGCGGCTGGCTGTCGGAGATAGTACATCATATTCTACAACTTTCTTTCGCCTTCAAGACCCCCTCGACTAAACTTACCATGATCTAAATACCTACAGGAGGCAAGTTTTTATCGACGCCAGTCAAGATATCGACCCCAAAACCTTCCAAATTCCTTGTATAATAGGCTTAAATAAAGCCGTGGATCAAAAGACCACTATCCAAGAGTTGAAGGATCAGATCCAAAAATTTTGTGACGATCGCGACTGGGACCAATTTCACTCTCCCAAAGACTTGGCCACTGGGATTATTACTGAGGCTTCAGAACTACTTGAGGTTTTCCGCTATAAAACTGACCAGCAACAACACGAAATTATGAGCGATAGCCAAAAGCGCCAGCATATAGCTGAAGAGCTCTCCGACGTTACCTTTCAGCTTCTTCGTTTTGTCCAAAAGTATAACTTTGATCTCTCGTCGTCCTTCCGAAAGAAACTTAAGGAAATTAGTCTCAAATACCCCGTACAAAAAGCAAAAGGCAGCAATCGAAAATATAATGAGATTTAGTTTTCCCGCCTCACGTTCATCGTTTACGGCTGGAATAGGGCTTCTGTCGGCTTCAGTAATTTTAGCTTTCGCTTTTGAATTCAAGCACTTTTATGAGCTCCTACTTCTCGGTCAGCTTCTTATCCTTCTACCTCTTGCCAAGCCCCAATTGTCGCTGAGATTTCTAATCATCCTTTACGCCAGCTTCACCGCTCTTGGTCTTTTTGCCGATTTCATTTTGGCCCTCAATCTTACCAATCTCTGGCGGTATCACTACACTGCCCTCTGGGAATATTTTCTTCTCTACCTTCTAATTTACCCAGTTGCGGGATTCGTTATGCTATTCTCTTACTGGGCCGCTAGGGATCGTCTTAATTTTAAAAGCCTAACATCAACTTCTAAAAAAAGTCAGCTGCTTTCCCTTCAGGTTACCGGGCTTTTATCATTCTTGGCCATAATATCTTTTTTCTGGCTTCTCTTGTTTGGAGATACGCTGAATCAAGCTCTCGTAAACACCCTATTTTTTATATTCGTTGCCATCTTCGGTTTCTTTGCCGTTTCCTTTCTAACTGAGTTAAGAAATTCCCCGTCCTTAGTCCGTCACTTTTTGGAAAATCCGTTCAAAATCGGTCTGGCTGTATTTGCCGTCACCTACTTGAATCTTATCCTTCACGAGTACCCGAATCTTTTTGCCGGTCAGTGGCAATACTTTATTCTTACTAACACCTTTCTCGATAATCGTCTGCTCAGCCTC
This sequence comes from uncultured Gammaproteobacteria bacterium, assembly GCA_964554695.1. GTDB lineage: Bacteria > Patescibacteriota > Microgenomatia > JAMCZE01 > JAMCZE01 > CAZKPQ01. The sequence goes on from CAZKPQ010000021.1 coordinate 6,569, forward strand.
CCATTTATTATCTGGCTTGCCTGGCCGGCTCTTTTGCTCGCCCCCCTGTCTACCTGTTATCTCCTTAAGTCCTTCGTTGATAAGAATTCCCCGAAGCTATCTTAATTAGCCTAAGTTTAGTAAAATTGACCCTGAAAGAAAGCACCTGTAGCTCAATGGATAGAGCACTTGTCTTCGGAACAAGTGGTTGGGTGTTCGACTCACCCCAGGTGCGCTCGGGCCCGTTAGCTCAGTGGTAGAGCAGTTGCCTCTTAAGCAATTGGTCGCAGGTTCGAATCCTGCACGGGTCACCCGATTTGATAGCACAATACCAAATTGTAAAGTTAGATAATATTGACGCCCTGGGTAAGAGTTCGAAATTTAAAAATATTCCTAAGAAACGGAAGGAAGCTTTGCAAGGTAATACAGAGCGCATTGAATGTTTATATGCCTTCCTTAAATCAATTATTCGGGATCGCGTTACCTGTTGTTACTGCAGTTGGCGGAATACTTCTTGGTGTTATTGGCTCTTTTGGAAGCGGGTTTGTAAAAGAATTTTTTGACGAAAGGGCTAGAAAAGCTCAGCATAAAAGAGAGGTGGCAAGGCATGTGCTTCAAATATGTAATGAGGCAAGTACATGTAGTTACAGACATTCGCCGAGAGATGTTGAGAAGATAAATAGCACATTAACAAATCTTGAGGGGTTTGATCATAAGGCTTGTGTTACAATGGAAAAATTTTCTAGCTCGTGGCAATGTTTTGCAAGAGAACACTCGAAAGGAAAGATGACGCCAGAGGATGTCAGGTTCGCAAAAGAGCAGCTCGACGATGCTGAAGAGGCAAGAAAAATACTTGTTCCCTGGGCAAACAAAATTAGGATCGGCTAGCTAATTAGTAGGTTGCCTATCAAATTTACAGAAATAAAACTTCTTAATACGGCAAAAACCTCTATATATTCTTTTATTAATAGTTCGAAGAGTTCATAATCGGTCTCACAAAATTCACTCAATAAGAATGCTTATCAATCCAACGGTAGCCTCTTAAGTAAAGGACATGCCCAGTAGACAAGGAAAGGTTTCCCTAAGTAGACTGCACAAGACCCCGGACGATTTATGGCGAGCCCTTCTTTCCTCCTCCCTTACAAGGCTTGTCTGGGACGATATAACCCCTCTTGCCCGCAACGAATGGATCTGTTGGGTGGAGTCCGCTAAAAAGCCCGATACTAGGAAACGCCGAATTCAAAAGACTTTTATTAAACTCCGAGGTGGTTTACGCCGTCCCTGTTGCTGGTCTGGCTGTCCCCATCGCTAACATATAGACTAGAAAAGTTACGCTTTTTTCCCTGTCAGAAGTGCATCGATTACATCATGCGGTAATGCCGCCGCACTTAAAAGCGCTTTGCGAACCATTCCGCCCGCCTCCGACCCAATCTCATCGGCCGCTTCCAATGTTCCCAAGACTGCTTTTTTGGCTAGGTCTCCCGTGTCGCCACCTATTGCCCCGGCTCCTTTTATCGCTCCCGAAACGGCCGACACCGCCACTTCGCCCAAGTCTCCCCCCACCTCTGCCGCACCTTTAATCGCGCCTCTTGTGGCCCCAAGCGCTACTGTACCAGCATCTTCTCCAACTTCAGCTGCCCCTTGGATCGCTCCTTCAACTAGTGCCGAAGCCGAGCTCGTTACTGACTTTCCGCTTTGTGATACTGCTCTCATCCCACCACTCACCAAATCAGTCGTCGACTCTAAGACAGTCTGAGCCACATTCTCGCTAGCTTTTAGGGTTTTAACAATTGTTGCTCTCGTCACTTCCCGGACTGTCCCAACAACATCTCCAGCTCCTTCCACTAAGGAATTTAACGCGTTTTTAAGTTCATCAAATATATTTGTCATGCCTTAAGTAAACATTATCTCGCGACCCGCCGTCAAGACCGTTTAATTTGACTTTTCTATTTTCTTCTGCCATTCTGTCCTTGCTTCTATGAAACGAGCTCTTCTTCTCTTAAGCTTTATCTTTGGTAATCTTTCTATCCTTCTTCTTTCGTTTCTCTTCCTGACTGTCTATACCACTCGGGGTAGCGCCGCCGTTAGTCTCCCTAGTCTCACGGCCGACCTCTCCGAATCTACCACCACTATTCCCGGAGCCACCCCAATTTTCCAGGGTGCAGTTACCGGGGAAGTTACCACTGCCGATGCTAGGGCTCAAATCATCGATCAGTTCTTTCAGCGCTATCACTCCCCAATGGAAGGTTTAGGTGGTGTCATCGTCGCTGCCGCCGACCGCTATAAACTCCCCTTTGGCCTTTTGCCTGCTATCGGTCAGTGCGAGGGTAACGCCGGCAAGGTTATCCCCGCCGATAGCTACAACACCTGGGGTTACGGGATCTTTGGAACCGGTGTTAAAAGATTTCGTAATTGGCAAGAGGGGATTGAGGCAGTCTCCGCTGACCTTCGCCTCAACTATTTTAACCGTGGCCTTGATACCCCCGCCGAAATCATGACTAAGTACACCCCCAGTTCCCCTGGCTCTTGGGCCGTTTGTGTCGAAAGCTATCTTCTCGAACTTCGCTAGCTTCTCTTGACAATCCCATAATAATTTCGTACAATATTCATTAGATCCTGAGGTATGCTTCCCAAGGCTACGTCAGGGTTTTTTTGTTGGGAAGAATCATTCCCACCCCTGTCCTAGAGAATGATTAACAAACTCCATTTTGTTACCCTCAGCCTTCTGGTATTTTTTGCTTTAAGCTCACTTTTTCCCGCCCAGCTGTTTGCTAACGATCTCCGAACTGCCAAGTTAGCCCGCTACTTGGCCTACAAGCGTTCGCCATTCGTTCACGCCGCCCCTACCTTTGTCGAGGAGGCCGACCGAAATAACCTCGACTACCGTTTGCTGGTTGCTATTTCGGGAATTGAATCGAGTTTTGGTCAAGCTCATCCCTACGGCTCTTACAATGTCTGGGGCTGGGCTGCCGGCAAAATTTACTTCCGCTCGTTTGAGCACGGCATTACCGTCGTCAGCGCTGCCCTCAAAGAAAACTACATTGATCGCGGCGCAGTCACGATCGAACAAATTGGCCGCATTTACTGTCCACCTTGTACGTCTAAATGGCCAGGTGCCGTCCGCCAGTTTATGGCCGAAATTGAAGCCGTCGATGTCTCTGACCTTACTCTGGAACCTTCCGAGGCAGAACCCAGCTTACCGCTTACTCTCTAAATCTCCTCTCTGTTAAAATAGCCATGCGCCGAAGTGGCGGAATTGGCAGACGCGCAGGGTTTAGGACCCTGTGAGCCCAAAGCTCGTGGAGGTTCAAGTCCTCTCTTCGGCACAAAAAACGTTAGAACTCTTCATGCCGCGCGGTCGAAAACCAGTCTCCCCCGAACAGATAAGCTACATCAAGGAAGCTTACACTCGAGACGACCCCATTAGTGACATAGTTAGCGCCACCGGATTAGCTGAATCAACCGTGCATAAAGTAACCGCTCAACTAGCCAAAGATGGACTAATTAAGAGGAGAATGCAATTCGACGATCGTCAGCGAAGCAGAATGAGTGAAAGTCAAAAGCGACGCCATAATCTGGCCAGAGATTTAGAGAGAGAACTGGCTAATACTTTTACAGCCGAAGAGATGGCAGAGGCGAGAGAAGCTACTCTCGATCGGATCGCTATTACCCAAGCTCGTAACGCTGTCGAAAGACAGCGAATAATTGGCGCCGCTCAACTGGCTGCTGATATCATAGAGCGGTTCGGTTTAACTGTTAGGTTCAAAAAAGGGTGACCCGCCCCCGATCTTATGCTAAAGTGATATTGTGACTGCCCAAAAGCTCTTCGGTCTTTTATTCTTTCTCGTCGTCTTCGGACTATACCTGGCCTTCCCCCGACCAATTCTCGCTACCTACGCTCAATCTTTCAAAGACTACAACTATAATTTCCAGCTCTACCGCGATGCCTACAGTGGCTACCAAACGGCTAAGTCGAGCTATCTTACCTATCGAACCCTTGATTCGGAAAACAAAGCTATCGACAGCTTCCGCAATGTTCTTCAGACCAGAAACCGCCTTATAAGTAGTTACTACGATCTTCTCCAGGAGAAGCTCAACGAGACCAATGGGGTTTCTGCCTCGGATCAAACAACCTTCCAGACCATTAAGACCAGCCAACAGACTTGGCTTCAAAGCCATGAGCAA
>CAZKPQ010000022.1:0-10524 GCA_964554695.1 uncultured Gammaproteobacteria bacterium
AAAAGGCAACACAAACTTTACATCGCGGTATTTAATATTAACTGCTGAGAATAAAAAACCTAGTCCAAGCGATAAAGAAATAACTGTCAGTAGGTTCCCCAGGATAAGTGGTACTAAGAGTGGATGGGGGGCGATCCCAAAATAAACAATCATTAACCCTAAAAAAATTGCCATAATCAAAAAATCTACTAAAGTCGAAATGACTGCGGCTGTCGGCAAGGCAAATCTAGGAAGATAGACTTTCTTTATTAGAGCTTCATTATTGACTAGACTCATACTTGCTGTAGTGACGCTATTTGAAAAAAAGAGGTAAAAAATTATCCCTGAAAATATAAAGAGGGGATACGGTAAGTTTCCGGATGATCCTTCAGCAATTTTCGTCCCCGAGAAAATAATCGAAAAAATCAAAGTGACCGTTACCGGCTGGAACAAAATCCAAATTACTCCCAAGATAGTTTGCCGGTACCGAACTTGAAGGTCTCTCCAAATTAAAGCCGCCAAAAGTTCTCTTGCTGCAAAGATCTCCCGTGCGTCAAGGCCACCCCTCTTAGCGCTTATTTTCGTTTCCCGTTTCATCACAATCGATTATATCGCTTTATTGTTCGGTCGCTTGGGAAGGGACTATCCCTAAGTATGGTCATAAACGAATTTGGCCGCGGCTTTCCTCGGGTTTTTCGCCCCAAAACTATTATTTGATATGGCCGTTCTAAGCTAACATCGATAACCTCGAGATTGAAGTATTCATATAGTTTGACTACCAATCGGGTATCAAAAACATGGTGGTGTAAGCACCGGTTCAAGGCATTTTCTTTCGATCGGGCAATAAATTTAACTCGTCCACCGGCTTTGGGATCTCGTCTCAGATCGTGAAACCTAAGAATCTCCGGTAAATGGTACAGGTCATCTTCTCCTCGTTTCTTTCGGTAATCAGAAATCATGTGCCTTAAACTTGTTATCTTTCGTTTGTGATCAAACGTCCCGTCTTTATGGGGAACTATCGATAATAATAGTCCTCCCGTTTTTAAGACTCGAAGCCATTCTTCAAGACCAAGGAGCGGGTTGGCCAAGTGCTCTAAAACGTGGGACGACAACAGAAAGTCGTAGCTTTCATCCTTGGCAAAATCTATTCTAGTCGCCTCTGTTATATATTGTCGGCCTAGCCTTCTGCCAAAGTCTCCTTTAAAAAGCCCACCGGCTCTAATCTTTCCTTCCCAAACCGTTTGGTTACTAAAGTTACAGTTATCAACTGTTTTGGCCAAGGGATAAATTGGTACTAACCCCCAGCTTTCAAAAATCCCACTTGGTCCTCCAATTTCTAGTCCTCGTTTCCTTCTAAACAGCGGTTTATATGTTTCATAGTTTTTTATCTTTGGCGTCCTCAGTGTTACTAATAATCGTCGTAATTCGTTAAGCATTGCTATTTAGCGGCTCTGGCACACACCTCAACCCCAAAGCGAAAATCATGACATCTAAGCTCTCCTAAATTAAACTCTTCCGCCACTAACCCCCTCATTTCGCCTAAGGCGGTGAGTGAGTTTCCGTAGGATCTAACGAAAACCTTCTCCGGCTTAAAACTTCGAACTAGAAGTAGTCTCATCCCTTCAGGAGTAAGCCGCCAAATTGCTCGACCAAATGGATTGTTTACCCCCGTCTGAGGAACCGCCACCAACAGTACTCCTCCAGGTTTTAAAATCCGGTAAAGTTCAGAGATCATTTTTTCTATCTCAAAGACAACATGAAAAACATGCGTACAGATAATGCAGTCAAAACTTCCTGTGGGGATATTCGTTTTGGTAGTTAAATCAGCAACTATTGTCGCCCGTGGATTACTCTTGTCCTTGTGGATTATCTCGACCTTAGTCACCCCCCCTTTACCAAATCGTCTGGCATACGTACTATCCTCAAACTCTAGCACTTTGCCTTTTATATCGTCCTGGTGTTCTTTTAGAAATTCATCAATATAAAATCGATGGATCGGCTTGCCCCGGTCAAACCCATGTCGAAAACTTAAGGGGAAGATCCCAAACCCAATTAGGCTCCTTCGAAAAAGCCCGCTAACTAAATTCGGCCTCTTAAAAAGATTAATCACCCCTCGGACACTCATATCCTTATTTTCCCGAAATCTCCTTAAATACTTTAATCATCTGGGGAATTACTACCTCGTAAGTATAGTTAGCCTTAATTCGTCTTTGTCCAGCTTGGGCTAGCCTATCTCGAAGTGCAAAGTCCGTCAAAAGTTGTTGCATTTTTTCTACCCACTCAGCTTCATCCTTAGCCAAAAAGCCATCAACCCCGTCTCTAATTAAATAGTTATTCTCGCCCACCTTACTAGCTACCGTGGCTACTCCTACCGCCATGTACTCAATTGCCTTAAATGAGCATTTACCCCGGTTCCACTCGTTATCTACTAGGGGCATTACTCCGATATCAAATGACTGTATTGCTGCCGGCACCGCTTGGGGGTTTGCCCAGTCAAGCTTGTCAACAAACTTTGTCTTTAGTCCCCTGATCCCTCTAAATAGCCGGTAAACCTTGGGGCTGCCTAGTGCCCCAATCAGCACAAATTCTAACCGATTCCCTTCCTTAAGAAGCTTTCGGAAGACCGGTACTAATAATCTTAGGTTTTCGTACTGATCGATTGCCCCTCCGATCCAGCCTACTTTTAACTCGCCATGTTTTCTTATTTCCTTAGTTTTTCCCAGCCCACTGTATTTCTCTATCTGGACAACTGTTGGAACAAGATAGCACGAAGAATTATATTTTCTCGCCCAGTTTAAAAGACTGTGGCTGCCAACAGACACGGCCGCTGCGTATTTGGTTAAAAGTTTTACCGTCCTCGGATAATGTAGGTAGATTGCATCATCAAAGTCAAAAACATATTTTCTCTGGCTAAGTAAACAAAAACACCACAAAGCTACCACTAACGGAAAATTGTAAATAAACCTCTGAAAGAAGACGATGTCTCCGGCTTGGATTTTTCTAAGAGTCTGTAGATAAAACTGCAAGATTCTAATCTTTCTTTTCCAGGGGTCGGCGATCTTTTGGACGTCTTCCGGATTGCAAACATAAGCTTCAATCCCTCGTTTTGTCAGCTCTTCTGCCACTAGGTAGCCTCTTTGTCGCGAACTGCCCGCCAGGCGATCACCTTTAGGGAAAATAAACACTTTCATAATTTCCTGAGCCTATTATATCCTGGAACTTGAAACCTATCGCTAATTAGCAGTCTCGATAATAAAATACACTTGTGCGCCTCGCTTACATCACCAATATCAAGATCCCCAGTAAAAAGGCTCATACGATCCAAGTCCTTAAAATGTCCGAGTCCTTCGTAAGCTTAGTCGGGGAGCCAAACTACCAGTTAGTCGTTCCTGACCGTTGGCAATCTCCCGCCTCCTCCGCCTTTTACAAACTTTACGCCCTTTCCAAAACATTCCCCATCACCCGTCTTCCAGTCCTAGACTTTCTTGATTTTATTCCCGAGAATTTTCTTTCCCTAAAAAGACTAGCTTTTTATTTAGAGGTAATCTCTTTTGCCTTCTCCGCTTTCTTTTTCTGCCTTATAAATCGTCCCAGCCTTATCTATACCCGAGACTTTTATCTGCTCCCCCTACTCCTTTTCTTAGGTCGCCCACTTTATTATGAAGCTCACTATTTTCCCGCTACTCGCTTTGGCTTACTTCTTCATCAACTAGTCTTGCCACGACTTTCAGGTGTGATTGCCATTACTAATGGCTTTAAAACTCATTTTGACCAAAATGGCATTGGCTATAAAAAAATAATGGTCGCGCACGACGCAAGTGATCCGGCCTTCTTTGGCAACTCCTCCGCTACTCAAGTTAAAGCTCTTCGCCACGATCTAAATCTTGGCCAAAACCTTATCATCGGCTATATTGGGCGACTTTCCGGAATCGGCGAGAACAAGGGTGGCGATCTCTTGCTCCAAGCCTTCAATCGCCTTAAAAGGCGACACAAAAACCTTGTCCTATTGATTGTTGGTGGCAGTGATGAAGATCTCGAAAATCTAAAAAAAATGGCTCCTCCAGGTCTCCTTTCCCGGGTAGTTTTTACCGGTGAGAAGCCCTATAACCAAATGCCCCAATTTTTTAAACTCATTGATATCGGGGTCATTCCCTTTTCTAACCGACCTCACTTCCGCTACTTTATGTCGCCTCTCAAGCTCTTTGATTACTTTGCCGCCGGCAAGCCGGTCGTTACTTCTGATTTGCCTTCAGTTAGGGAAGTAATGGACCAGTCAAATGGCGTCTTCTTTACTCCGGCAGACACTCATAGCCTAACAATCGCCATGAATCAGCTAGTATTAAGCCCTCAGAAACGTAAAAGTTTAGGGCTTGCTAACCTTAAGAAGTCCAAAGAACTTACCTGGCCAAATCGAGCCGCCAAAATTCTTCAATTTGTAAGTGCCAATGGTAACAAAAACCCTTAAAGTTCTTATCGTTACTCCCGAGTTTCCTCCTGATATTGCCGGTCCTGCTACCTATACAGCTGAGTTGCTTAGCCGTCTCCCTCCAAAATGCCATCCCACCGTTGTCAGTTTTACAAAAGTCTCTCGTCCCGACTTACCCTCCGTCAATTTTGTTCCAATCTCGGGTGGGTCCATCCTTCGCCAGCTTCGACTGTTAAAAACTACTCTTCTTAAAGCCTGGCCAGTCGATATAATCTATTCCCAGGACCCATTTGTGGTTGGCCTTGCCAGTTTTTTTGCCTCGCTTGTCTTGAGAAAACACCTTATTGTCAAATTCGTCGGTGATCCCTCTTGGGAGACTGCCAGAAGTCTTGGGAAAACAACTGTTTCTCCCGAGGTTTTTTTAAGTCTCCCAGCAACGAGGTCCTTTTTAATCTTTAAGGTAACCAAATTTGTTTTGACTAATTCCCGTAAAGTCATTACTCCCGGCTATAACTTAAAAAAACTTCTTGTTGAAAATTACCAGCTTCCTGCCGGCCAAATAGTCGTTATCCCAAACTCTGTCGATCAAAAAAAACTTTCTCTACCCAAGCGACCAGATTCACTTGTCTTTGTTGGCCGCCTCGTTTCCTGGAAAAACGTCGACCTTCTCTTAGAAGCTCTTAAAAAGCTACCCCAACAAGTTCATTGTCACCTGGAAATCGTCGGTGACGGTCCTCTTAGACAAAAACTCGAACACCTAGCTATAGACTTAAAACCCTCAATCAAGGTTTCCTTTACCGGCTCACTTTCCCACACCGATGCGCTAGAACATTTAGCCACTAGTGAAACTCTGTTGCTTTATTCCGATTACGAGGGTCTTTCTCATGTTTTATTAGAAGGCCTCTCTCAAGGGACCGTTCCTATTGCGTCTGATATTCCGGCTAATCGGGAAATAGTTGTTGATGGTAAAACCGGTCTCCTTGTACCATTAAAGGACCCATCCGCCCTCGCCCGTGCCATTCAAAATCTTCTTAAGGATAAAATGTTACTTAAACGTCTTTCCAAAAACGGCCAAGAAGTCATAAAGACTAAGTTTTCTTGGGAAATTAACCTAAACCTATTAGTTAATCTTTTTTATGAGATTACTAAAAAATAATCTGCTGTTAGCCCTCCTTTTAATAGCGGTTTCTCTTAAAAGCCTGGCCTGGTGGGCCACTATTCCAGCTTGGCACACTCCAGACGAGCAGGCCCATTTCGCCCAGCTACAGTACTATATCGAAGCCGGAGAGAAAGGAGCCTACCGGGTAAATCCCGATCGAAACCTCTCCCGGGAACTTTATGTTGTCGAAACCGTTCTGGGCGTGTTTCGCGACCCCTTGGGGAATAATAAATTCACCTATCACCCGGAGTATAACCTTCGTTACACCGATAGTTTCGTAGGTGAGTACGAGCCAGCCCTTAATCGTCTTAGTAGAGAGAGTCGAGAAGAGTTTGTCAGCCGGGAGGCTGCCATGTACCCGCCCCTATATTATTTTCTCTCTATCCCTTTCTACCTTCTTACTTACTCATTAGGTATTTTTGACCGTCTCTTCTCAGCTAGAATTCTTTCGGTTTTACTCCAACTTCTTCTTTCCCTAACCGCTTATAAAATTGGCCTTCTTCTGACAAAGGACCGTCTTAAGGCCTCGGTCCTTACTTTGATGGTTTCACTCCAGCCGATGATTGCCTTTACCGCCGCCGGTTACCATCCCGACAACCTTCTCAATCTTCTTTATTCTCTTCTTCTTCTTATTCTTCTTCAGTGTCTAAAAAACGGTCTCAAGTTATCCCACATTCTTCTGGCGGGGTTAGTATTTTACCTGGGTTGGCAAACGAAACTCTTTATGGTCTTCAGTCTTCCCTTAATTGGTGCCGTCTTTAGTTTCTCTCTTTTCCGGCGCTTCAGCTTTTTGGCTTTTTCACTGCCGGTCCTTATTCTCCTTTCGCCGGTTTTGATTTTTGTCCTTACCCTCCCAATCGATTATGTTCCCCAGGTTACCCCAACCAGTCCGCTAGTGGCTCTTAGCTTCTTTGAGTATCTGAAGTTTCGCCTTCCCAAGCTTCTTTATGAAATCCATCCCTGGTATTGGGGCGTTTTTCGCTGGCTTAGTCTCACTCTCCCGATTGAAATCTATCGCCTCATCAATCGCCTTTTAATTGTTATTGTTTTCGGGCTTCTAATTAGACTTGTCTATTCCCTAAGAAATAAATTCTCTGACTTTGAGTCCAAGGCTATCTTACTTTTTCTTCTCTCAATCGTTACTTATGGTCTTTACTTCTTTCTCCTTGATTGGCGAAACATGCAATTTTCCGGGTTTTCGATTGGCCTTCAGGGTCGCTACTTTTTACCAAATATTATTCCCCAAATGGCTCTTATCCTCATCGGTTGGCAAGCCTTTTGGGCTGTTTTAGGAAAGCTTCTTAAAAGGGAATCATTTGTTAGTTCCTTGGCCCTGGTTGTTTTAGTGGCTCTGTTTCTAGCCTTGAACCTATCCGCATTTCTGGTTGTCGTCGGGAGCTATTATGATCTAAGTTCGCTGACTACTTTCCTTATTCAAGCCTCCCAGTATAAGCCAGGGGTGCTTAAGAGCCTTAATATGCTTGTCATTCTCGCGGGTTTTTCGCTTTCCCTCGGGCTATCTTTTGCAGTCGTTTTAAAACTAGCCCGCCCAAAACTAAGGCTGTTACTAAAGAAATAGTATCGGCAATCTTTACTAAATTTGTTCGTTCAAATCTTGCCTCAACCCTTGCCGCCCCTTCGGGGATTTTAACCTCCATCGTTCCCAGCGGCGTTAATTTAACTGGTACCCGGCTACCTCTTACTCTTACCTCCCATCCCGGAAAGTAAAGCGTGTTAACAACTAGTTTGGTCTCTTGTTTCGTGTTCGTTTCCACCAATAAGTAATTACTTCGTTTCGTTTTGATTACTGCCCTTGTCCCACCAGTGGCTTCTACTTTGCTCCAGGGACAAGGGCTAGATTCACAAGCTTTAATTACTTGGTAGTTGGCGCTTGTCGGCAAAAATTCACCAACCGTATCGGTTGTCCCTTTCTCTCTTAGAAAAAACTCATCATTTAGAGTTACCGTTTGTGACACTAAAAGGTGGTTTCGGTTAGCAAATATTGCCAGCGTCACTAAAAATACCGCCGCGATATTTTTAAGATACTTTCCCGGTAAATTTGCCGCTCCATATGCTCCAAGTATGGCTGACCCGAATATCCCGACCGCCAGGAACCGCCACGGATAAAGAACTATCTGTATTGGTGTGATCTTTTCCCATAAAACTGCTGACACTGGCATCATTAAAATAGCGGCTACTAATGTGACAATCAGAAAGTAAATTCCTAGTGTGTTTCGTTTCCAGAACACGGTAATTGTTCCAATCACCAGTGCCGAAATCTGCGCCAGTCCCAGTTGCGTCGATAGGGGAGTCGAAGAATGTAGTCCTCCCCAGCCCCAAGGGGAGTACAAAATACTCTTTAAACTTACAAAATTAACTTGGTAAAACTCACTCGGTGTAAGTTTAGAAATACTAGCCGCACTCGAAAGAAAAACCGCCGGCGCCCAAAAAAATGTGGTTAATAAAACTCCCGGTATCGTGATCCTCAAAAATCCTCGCCAGTTTTTTGTCACCGCACAAAATCCCATAAATATCGCCAGAAACATTATTGCCAGCACATTGTGTGACAGAATCGTTCCCGCTAGTCCGGCTATTCCCAGAGTCGTTCCCCATTTCCTATTAGACTTTGCTCTTACCATCCCCAAAAACAGTAGGGGAGGGAAGACAAAGGCCACCGCTTCTGGAATTGCCCCCCGAACATATATATCAACGAACCGGTACGGCGCCCAGGTATAAAGGATCGCCCCTACAATCCCTCCCCGGTTACTCGTAAGTTCCCGGGCAAAAAAGAAAAATGTCACTGCTGAAAAAATGATGCTTTGGGCAAGAACTAATTCTGACGCTTCCGTAAAACTTGCTCCCAAACTCACCATTAAGCTTCCGACTGCGTTAGGCAAAATTCCGTAAAACATTACTACCGGTGACCCCAACCCGGATACTAGATTCTCCGCCCACCGGGGTGGTATCTGTCCATCCAAAAAACCTTGGTAGAAGGCTGCTAATCGGGCTGTGTGTAAAATTCCATCGTGACTGTAGAAAAAACCTGTCTTAAAAAGAGTGATTGCTGCTGGCAAACTAAAGAAAATTACAAATAGAATCGGTAAAATCAATCTAGTGAAGCGGCCAAGTCTCATTTTGCGTTTAATTATTCTTCTGTCTTTCCTTCTTCGATTCTACAACTTTACCAATGTCTTTCACTGGTCAATGGACGAGGAGTATTGGGCCTATCTTGCGAGAAATGTTGCTACCGGCTATCACTTTCCTCTCATTGGCGGCAACATTGGCGGTACTGGCTGGCACACAACCCCCTGGCTAGTCTATCTCTTAGGAGGCTACTCCTTTCTTACCAGTGGCGATCCTCTGTCCCTTGGTCTCCTCGCTGCCACTCTTGGGGTTATTACTACTTTAGCGATCTACCTTCTTGGTCAGCGCTTTTTCACTCAAAAAGTTGCTCTTCTTGCCGCCTTCTTCTACGCCTCCTCCGCCAGTATCGTTTTTTCCGACCGGCGATTTTGGAACCCCATGGTGATTCCTCTCTTTACAGTGGTGTTTTTCTATCTTCACTTTCAAAGATCCACTCGCCCTCTTCTCTCATCACTCTTCTTGGGTCTTTTGCTAAGTCTCTTCTTCGCCGCTCACGGCCTTGCCGTTTTCTTTCTCCTTTTTTTCATTCTCCTAAGCCTTTCCGAACTAAAAAAATCGGGTTACCGTTTTTTCGCTCTTACCTTAACTATCACATTTTTGTCGCTCGTGCCTCTTCTTGTCTTTGAAAAAAAGCATGACTTTATCCAAACGAAGCGTTTCCTAGCCACTTCCGAAGTGGATTCTATCGACCTAACTACAAGTGTTAGTACCATAATTACTACCACTTCCCGGTTTGTCGGCTTTACTGGCAACCCGGATGTCAAATCTCATCAAACTTTTGGCTGTCCGACTTATCCACCGCTGGCTCCCTTTTGGCCTGGTGTTGTTCTCGCCATCTTGGTCTTTTTACACCTTGCCGGATTATCCTTAAAGAACTCCCATTGGCGACTATTTTTCCTCTTTCAATTCTTTCTTTTAATCGCCCTTGTTCTCTGGCCAGAAGGCAAGCGTCCTTACTACTTGGCCCCTCTATCAGTCATATTTTCCTTTGCCTTCGCTAGCCTCCTCCTGTCCCGCCTTCGCACAAAAGCCCTCCTCTTTCTTCTTCTTTTCGGTTGGTTTCTTCTAAACGTTCAAACAATCGCCTCCTCTTATCACTCTTTTTCGTACGCTAGTAAACTAGATTTGGCTAAGCGAGCAGTCGCCAGCGCTTCAAAACCATTCACCCTAGCCCTGACGACTAATGATGGCTGTCAGGCCTATGGCTATCGCTACCTCTTTACTTATTTAAATCGAGAACCTGTCTCCTCCTACGCCGATCCCTACTTCCGCTGGTTATATGAAGACCGCTTGCCCAAAAATTTTTCCGAGACTCCCCCTATAATTAATCTACAGCCCGATGAAAAGACTTTTTCGCTCGACTAATCTCCCTGTTCTGCTAGTTTTCTTAGTAGCTTTCTTCTTCCGTTTCGCTAAGATCCAAGCCTTCCAATACTGGTCTGGCGACGACGAGGTTGCCATCGCCGCTTTCATGAAGGAAATTATTCTTGACCACCGCTTGGTTCTCATCGCACCAAATTCTCTTCTTGGCACTGCCCTCGGTCCATTTTTTCTTTGGCTAGCCTCCTTAGTCTATTTCCTCTCTAACCTTAATCCAGAGATTGTTTTGGCTTGGGGATCTGCTCTGGGTGTCTTGACCTCCCTGGTAATTTATTGGGTTGGACGACGTTTTTTTGGGAAGGTCGCCGGCTTTTTTGCCGGCCTTCTTTATGGTGCCTCATTTTATGCCTCCCTAGAAGATCATCGCTTTTGGCCGCTTACTCTTGACCCCCTTGTCACCACTCTTAGTCTTTGGTGTCTTTTTCGAATAATTAAT
>CAZKPQ010000023.1:0-10089 GCA_964554695.1 uncultured Gammaproteobacteria bacterium
TACAGCTGTTAAAAAAGATCCCGCCACACCCACTAGCACTAATCCCGCTTCTGATTGGGAAAAACCTAAACCTTGCTTTGCTACTTCTACCGCCGTTGCTCCCACAATCGTTGGAATCGCCAGAAGAAATGAAAATTCCACCGCTTCCTTTCTTGGTAATCCGACAACCCGGCCACCAATAATTGCCGCTGCCGCTCTGGACACCCCCGGAATTACCGCTATTGCCTGAAAAATCCCAATTGCCAAAGCTTGTCCCCATCCAACTTTCTCTATTGCCTCTTTTTTCCCCGCCGGCCAAAACTTTTCAAAGACGATTAAAAAAACTCCTCCTATTGCCAAAGCCGCCAGGGTAATTTCTGGTCCTGCCAAAAAGGTCCTCTTAATTACCGGGTAGAGAATAACTCCCACGATCCCTGTTGGAATAAAAGCCATTACCACTCTTGGAATAAGAGACCAGTTTCGCATAAGTCTCTGCCCGTAAACAAAAAACACCGCTAAGATTGCCCCCAGTTGGATACTAATCTCAAAGCTTTTTATAAATTCCGATTGGGGTAAAGATAGAAGCCTGGCCGCTAAAATTAAATGCCCGGTCGAAGAAATCGGCAAAAACTCTGTTAGGCCCTCAACAACTGCTAGAATTACCGCTTGAAACAGTTCCACCCTCTAATCATACACGTCTGTCCTTAATTTCTCTAAGCATCTCCTCAATCTTTTGAAAATGCTTCTTCTGCTCTTCCTCGCTCGACTTGGATTCTGGACTACCTTTGTGGGTCAGTATCGATGTTAAAACCACCATCGTAAACAGCTGTAAAAATTCCGACTGCCAGTTTTCCATGGTTGCTTCCGCAAACTCCGGTAGAAACTCTTCCATCGTCGCTTCCTGGCCGTGATTCTATTGCTCATTTACAAAAGCACTCCACTGACTAATCGCCTGCCCAATCCAGGAAAAAACAAAAAGTCCCAGTAGCGCTAGACTTAGGCTATAATCCCGAAGGATCTTTCCCACACCCTATTTTCAGTCTTCAGGTCGAGAAGTAGTGGCTAAAACGTGCAAGAAACTCGTATGAGGCGATTACGAGGTCTTCTTAGTTGCTACAAGCCCTAGTAGCAAAAATGATCCGTATGTTTGACTGAGTATTCGGGATAAGGACGAGGCAATATGTGATGCCTGATCTTCCGGCGTAATGTAGTAGATAACAAGTAGGCTCCCAAGTTGGGCAAGAAGAAGGATCATCACCGTTCGAAGATGGTCGTCTTTAATAATCTCCTTGCCTCTGGTTACCAGAGAGAAAATTATTACCCACCACCCCAGTCCCCACCGCCAGACTTGTCGCCACTCTTCCCTGAATGAGTGAAGTGTATAGGTCATATACTCCCTAAGCGGCCGACTTGCCAAAACTTCCCCGATCTCCCTTTCCGCATACCGGTTTTCTAGTCCAAATCTAACCCGGAACAGGAGGTTAATTGCTAAAAAACCCGCTGCCGCTGCCACCCCCCGCCAGGCCTCGCCCTCTCGCGCTCGTGTTTTAATCACTGCTAATCCTAAAAAGGTCACCAGTATCGGCAAAGCATCATTCTTCGTTAACGCCGCTAGCCCAAAAAATATTCCTGTTATCAAATAATCCCTCTCTTTTATTAGCCCGTAAATTCCACTAAAGATAAATATCCCTGTCAGTAAGTCAGCATTTCCCGAGTGTTCTGGGAAAACTAACGATTGCCAAATAAACGGCGTCAGTAAAAATACTCCCGCCCACGCCCAGCCGTTTCGCGAAAGCTCTAGTAACCGCTTTCCTATCAGTACCACTCCTATAAATGGAATTAGCCGCACAAAATATCCTTCGGTTACTCCGAGAATCTGGTAGTACCAATTCGCTACCAGTGGCCAAAGTAATGGGTGGTCGTATGGCCAGTATACGTAGATGTTCTCCGTTGTTATCCCCGAATCCACAAAAAACGCCCGTGCTTTGGATAGCCAAAAGCTATAAGCATCATGACCAAAGACCGCCTCTGAAAAAACCATCAAAATCAATACCGTTACTATTCCCCAAAACACCGCTCGACTTACCCGAACCACCTTTATACTCTTGGCCATTTCCAAAATTGCCGCTTTAATTACCCCTCGTAACTTTTGGTCAAAAACCACTGGCAGAAACGATACCCCCGTTAGGACAAGTACTGCCTCTCGACTAACCGGTAAGTTTCCTATCCCCATTAGGATCTGAAAGATCGCTATCGCTCCAAGTCCCAGTCCCAGTATCCGTAGCCCATCCACCCCTGTCCTTCGTCTTAGGCCGTAGAACTCAACTACCAGCCCTATCTCCATAATCCCAATTATTCCAGCTATTGCCCCTAGCCACTCGGTCACTTTCCACCTCCTTTATAAAGAAAGTTATTTTTATATCGAAGTATTAATTCTCCTACTTCTTCTCGTTCTTTACCTTGGGAAATAATGTAGTCACACCCTGTCGTTTTTTCTTCGTCTTTAACCGTTTTAAATCTTCTTGGATAAAGTTCTGATACCAAATAAACTGTCGGCGTGTCACCGTACCAGAAGATACATCCCTCCGCTCTCAGAGGTAGCCTGTCGACCAGTCTTTTTAAAAACTCATCTTGCCCTAAGGTCACTTCCGAACTTACTCCTGCTGGCCCTTTAAATATTCGCCCCGTCTTGTTCCAATTTTGTAATAAGTAACCTCCTAAGTGGTAGCTTCCCACACCAATCGCCAGTGCCAACCCCGCCACCGTGAGTATTTTCTTTTGGCGGCTTTTTAAAATTGGATAAATTAAAATCGCTAACCCTAGGCTTATATAAAACCACCCAAAAAGCTGCCACAATTTACCTATCATCTGCCAGTAAGTTACGTGTTTATTAGTACGACTTCAATTCCCGCCCCTTCGGCGGCCCCCTCATCCCGATAGTTGTCTCCTACCAAAATATAGTCCTCTAATTTCGTCTCGGTTTCATAGATATACTTAAATCCTTCCGGGTCAGGTTTCACTAACTGTACCTCGTCTCGACTAACAATCTTTTTAAATTTGGAAACTACTCCCACCTCGGTTGATATTTTCATAACTAGTTTTCGACAATTGCCAGACCAAATAAAAAGTTCCTTGCCCGTTATTTCTTTAAGTATCGTCAGCGTTTTATCTATCGGCTGGTAACTCTGAAGTTTCCCTAGTTCAAACCTTTCTGTTAATTCCTGAATCCTGTCTTTAAAGCTATTGCCATACTCCCGGGTAAACTCATTTAGACTATAGACTAGGGGACTCCCCAGTGGCGGTACGAAATCCGGTTTAAATTCCAAAATGGTCTTTTCAACTTCCGTTTGCCAATCGTTCCAGTTATATCTTAGGTCAACAATCGTTCCGTCAAAATCAAAAATCACATATTTTTTTGCCTCAACTCTTTTTCTCAATTCCTCCAAGTTCATATGGTAACCTTACCATATGAACTCTCAAGAGACCATCGTTTTAGCCGGGGGCTGTTTCTGGTGTGTCGAGTCTATTTTTAAAAAGCTGCGTGGGGTAACCCGGGTATTATCAGGCTACGCCAATTCCACTGTCCCCAGTCCTACTTACGAGCTCGTCTGTCGCGGCTCTACCGGCGCTGCCGAGGCCGTTAAAATAGAGTTTGTCCCCCAAATTATCTCCCTCGAAACTCTTCTTGATATTTTTTGGGCCACTCACGACCCTACTTCTCTCAACCGTCAAGGCGCCGATACCGGCTCCATGTATCGCTCAGCCATTTTTTATACTTCTCCCAAGCAGGAGAAAACTGCGAGGTCTAGTAAAGCTAAAATCCCCGGGGCCGTAACCGAGATTTCCCCCCTGGAAAACTTTACTCCCGCCGAAACCTACCACCAAGATTTCTACAATAACCACCAGGGCTCTCTCTATTGCCGCTTTGTCATCGACCCCAAACTTAAAAAGTTAACTGAGGCATTTAAAGACCAACTTCTCTAGTAGAGCTATCTTCCGAATCGTCGGTGACGATGGCTATATTCCTTGACCGCTTTCATAAATTCCTCTTTATTAAAATCAGGAAAATGTTTTTGGGTAAAGTAAAGTTCTGCGTATACGCCTTGCCATGGCAAGATCCCCGATAGCCTTTGCTCTCCCGAGGTTCTAATTATTAAATCTGGGTCACTTGATCCCGCGGTGTCTAAGTAGCTCTCTATTAGCTCCGGCGTTACTTCCTCAACCGTAGTTCCCGCAGCCACGAGCTTCTTAACCATTCTGGTAAGTTCATCTCTCCCCCCATAATCCAGGGCAATGTTTAAATAGTAGTTACTAAATCCCTTAGTCTCCTCGGCCAAGGCGTTCAAGTTCTCTATTATATCCCGTGGAAATCTGTCATCTCGCCCCAGTCTTCTAACTCTCACCTTGTTTTTCATGGCGTCTTTTCGAGAATCTCTCAGTAGGCCACGATAGGCTTCAAAAAGAAACATTTTTTCCTCCTCGCTCCTATTCCAGTTTTCGGTTGAGAATCCCCAGAGGGTTAAAGTTTTTACCCCAGCTTCCTTGGCTGCCTCCAGTAGATGCTTCACCTGAGAAAACCCCTTCCGATGGCCTTCGTGGGGTGGCAGTCCTCGCTCCTTTGCCCAGCGGCGGTTTCCGTCTGGGATAATAACCACATGTTGCGGAATAACTAGCTTATCCATTTACCTTTCCTTCTGCCTAGCTCGAACTTATTTGGAGTCTTGCTATAGGAGAGCATGGGAATTGTATCAAACCTGCCTTAATTTTTTCCAGTCTTGGCAAATCTACGTTTTATTGTAGAATTTCCCCTCTCTCTCCAGGATAATTATCTCCTAGTGTCAAATAAAAACCTCAAACTCCTTCTTTTTAGTGGTGTCCAGGTTCGTCGAAACGAGCCCCATTACGAGTATTGTGAATCTTGGCTCCGCGAGTTTATTTCTCTACGCCTTTCGGGAAAAGAAAACGTTTTTCTCATTTCCTGGGCAGTTTGGGGCGGCCACACTGCCGATCAAATGTTTTCTTATGCCAGGGAAACCTGGGAAAAGCGTTTTAATCTTCCCGTTAAGCCTTTTCATAAGGAGTCAGATTACCCAAGTGCCATTTCTAAAGCCGACGCTCTTATTATGAACGCCGGTAGTATCCACATGCTCGTTAACACCCTTGAGAAAAATCATCTAATGGAGGCTATCAAGGGTCGTGTTCATTCCGGTTGTTGGTATATCGGCACCAGTGCCGGCGCTGTTGTCGCTGGTCCCACTATGCATACCGCTTCTGAGCCACCTTTCATTCATATCCCTTCCCATAAAACTCTTCACCTTTTGCCGTTTCAGATAAGTGCCCACTACTTTGATATTCATCCTGATAACTTCTTCCCCGGCGCTACCCCCGAAATGCGTATTAAAAACTACCTCTCCCTAAATCCCGAGCCCCACCCCGTCCTTGCTCTTCAAGACGGCTCCTTCGTTACGATTATTGGCGACAAAATTACTCTTCATGGGACGGTTGGAGCCACCGTTTTTGCCAAAACTAAGGAGCGTTTCGACTTTACCCCCGGTGATGATTTAAGTGAGCTCTTTGATACTCATGGACGGTTTTACCGCCTCTAAATTTGTATCCTGGCTAGGATGGGGTAGTGGTCCGAGTAGGGGAGGGGTACCGTTTCTACCTCCCTTAGTTTAACCTCCCGGCTAAAAACATAATCTAGTTGTGATTTTAAAAACCACCGCCTGTGGGTAATAAAGGCCAAGGTCTCATTTTTAAAGCCAGCGTTTTCCATAAATCTTTCTAACCCCCGGAGATTATAAAATGAGAAATAGTTAAAGTCCCCGCCAACTACTGCCGGACCCTTGCCCATCTTTTCTAAAGTCATCGCCAGTTGTCGCCGCCGCCGGCTATTGTTGGTATACGGCGTTAAATGAACATTAGCTAGCCAAAGTTGTTTCCTGCCACTCTTAATTTTTAAGACCAGTACGTTTCGGTGTTCAAAATTTCCCGAGAAAATCTTCGCTACTCGACTGGGCCCAATATCAACTGTTTCTCTTTTCAAAACCTCTAGCCCCTTTCTTACTCCCACCACCTGGCCGCAGAACTTCTTTTGAATAAACATATTTCGAACATAAAGGGTGGTAAACTCTGCAAATTTTTCCCTGAAGGCTTCTAATTCCTCTTCCGGAAACTCTTGAAAGAAGTAAATATCAATCTTTAGCTTAATTGACTCAATCCATCCTAAGACCTCCCTCAAGTTTTTTCCGTACTGCGTGTTATAAGTTAGAAATCCTAACTCTTTCATGAAGTTTTCCTCATTAACTTTCCCAAACAACTATATGAAATCGGTAAAACCCTAAGCTCCCTCAACTACTCCTGCCGCCCTTCTCTCAACTCCTTGTGGTCCTTTCCCAAAAATTACCGCCAACCCGGAAGCCATTCTTTGTTCTACCATTCGGTACTTTGCCGTCACGAGATAGATTATCCCCAGAACCCCGGCCGTTAAATAGCTATTTTGTACAAAGTCTGAGAAAAACGGCAAGATTACTGTGTTTGGGAAAAGGACAATTGCCGAGAGACAGTATACAAACAGTGAGTTTTGCCCAAGGACGCGCGGTATCCCTAGGGTTACTCGGTCAACGATCTCTTCGATCGGCCTAAGATTTAAGTACAGTGCCCCAAACCAGATCCACGCCAGTATAAATCGTCCTCCCGCTACCGTATCTTTATCAAACCAGAAGCTAGTTAGTGTAGCTAGCTCGCTACCAGCTCGCCACTGTCCGATTCCAAATACTCCGTACACGCTTAGAAGGTAGGTGGCAATAAACGCTAATAAAAACCCGCCTCTAACTAGTCGCTGATCTGTCTTTCGAAGCTTTTCCAGCTTTTCTTCAATCTTTGGCAAAAAATATCCGGCAGTTATTCCCGTTACAAAAAGTATTTGCCACGCCAAAAACGTACTTTTTTCTCTAAAAAACCACCACCCTAGAAGCGATATCAGAATAACCAGTAGCCCCTTTCTTTTCACAAGAAGCCACAAAACTGCCGGTGCTACTACTAAAAACACCGCGTAGTAGGGCAAGAAATCTGCCCATCCATATATATAGTCAAAAGTGATTGTCCGCCAGAGAAGTTCACTAACACTTCCCAAGCTATAGATTCCTCCCTTTATCTTATCCGCCGGTAAAAATTGTCCCCAAATCGTTGCCCCAATTGTAAAACCAATCGCCGCTAGGTAAAGTTTCCCTGCTCTCTTAATGATTTTTCTGGCCACCGCCCCAAAATTTTCTTTTATCTTTGGTCCATACAAAAACCCCACCAGAACACCGGATATTATAAAAAAGCCTTCAGCTGCCGATACCCATAGTTGCCCTTGCCCGCTTATATACTGAAAAACATTCGGAAACCGGTATAAGTGGTTAACAATAATTACTAATAGGAAGTACCCCCGGAGCATATCTAGGGTAATGATTCTTTTGCCTTTATTCATGAGTTCGTAAAATCCCTTGGCTCTCTTTCTTGTCCTGGCATCATCTCATACCCGAGGCCAATTTTTCTATCCCTATTTGCCCTCAAGTATCAGGTGCGTGGTATCGTCTACGAAGCTATTTCTTTTTCGAAGTCTTCCTTCCGTTCTTAAGTCTCGCCGCCGCCCGCTCCTTAAACGCCTTCGTAATCTCATCCTGTTTTGCCTTTTGCAAAGCCTGCTTCTCTTCGACAATCTTCTGACAATCGGGATCCGGACAGACCGTTAGTTGATATGTCACTACTGACGGCCCCGACAGCGTCTTTATCGTTTCTTTCCACTCACGAGCTATAATCCGCTGTTTTCCACAGCGAATACACGGGTTATTAGTGCTTGGGCTTACCACCTCTTCCCCCGATCACCTGAGCCTCCCCGATCTTCTCGGGGTCGAGCCTCATTAACTACAATCGTTCGATCGTCTACCTGCGAATTATGTAGTTTTTTAATTGCCTGGTCTCCCTCTTCGTCGGTTGCGTATTCGACAAACCCAAATCCTTTGCTTCGGTTCGTATCTCGGTCCCGAATTACTTTCGCTGATACTACCTGACCAAACTGAGAGAACATCTCCATTAATTTTGCGTCATCCACCGAGTAGGGAAGACTACCTACAAATAGTCTTTTAGCCATTATTCATCTCCTTTCTAGAATATTCTGGGCACGTCTCGGAAAAAAATTGGGGCAACTTCACTTGAGGTTTAACTACCCATATTATATCAGACTTTTATCTTTTTTTCTTAAGCCACATTTTTTTGAAGAAGGGGAGCGTTAAAGTTGATAGCATAAACCCCAACGTCGGTATTACCGCATTAACCCACGGTTGCTCAGTCCCAATTACCCACATGTAAGTTCCAATGCTAATGTAAGTAAAAGTAATCAAAAGTCCTCTTCGGGATAGACTAGTCTCCCAAGCTTTGTCTAATTCCACCCGCCTATTTCGCTCCTCAATCTTTCCTATCCGCTCTCCTAAGTCCTGTAGGGTCATTTCTAAGAAGTCTTCGTTCGAAGTTTCTCTATCTGCATCATCACTGCCCCTTGAACCAGATCTAAAACTATCCCCAGAGCCACTGCCACCATCCACGATACAATTCCAAGTCCAAACTGATCAGGGAACCGGGCAATTACCCAGATACCAACCGTGTTCACTACTAGGTAAACTGCCATCCACTCCATGCTTGTCAGCATCTTTCCTCGTCTGTTCTCATACTCTCGAACAAATGGAATCACAAAGGTGTTAATTAAGGCCAGGACACCGGCACTGTGGATTATCGCCCACCCAATCGAGATGGTCATTGTTCCTAAAACTACCCAAGCGGAAAAAAGTAGGTTGGCTAGAAAAATAACGAAGCCATTCGTAATAAAAAGCGCTAGGTAGGTGGTTACTAGTACTAGCCCAGAATTACTTATTTCTGCTTTTTTAGTTGCCATTTTTCTATCTAGGCCCGTCCCACGGGCTCATCAGTTGAAAGTAGTTACCATCTGGATCAGCAAATGTAGCAATTAGCATCCCCGGCGCCTCGGCCATTTCGTACGGCTCTTTAATAACCGTTACTCCTAGTTCTTTAATTCGGAGAAACTCCTCCTTAACCTCTTTCGTCTCAAAGTTAAACATTACTCTCATCGGCTCTTTGGCCTTGCCTTTAACTTCTGAGTGTCGTCCCACCGACAGAAAAGTGCTTCCTACCAACCATCCCGCCCCTTCCGTCTCGTCCATCTGGGGCTTGCCCAAAACCTTCTTATAAAATTCCACTAACGCCTTCGGATCTTCCGACCAGAGAATAATGGAATTCAAATTAAGCATCATCGAAGTTTACCACCTCTTAAACTAAGGTTGAAGACACTAACCAGACATAAATCGTAGAAATTAGACAAAAGTTAGTGCCGTCCCAAATTTATTCGCTCTTCCAGTTCGTCCGATCCTATGAATATAGTCTTCTTGGGATTCGGGCAAATCGTAGTTAATTACGTGGGTGACGCTATCAATATCTAGTCCTCTCGAGGCAATATCCGTCGCTAAAAGTACCTGTACTTGGTTATTCTTAAATGCACTAAGAGCCCGTTGTCTTTGGGCCTGATTTTTATTCCCATGAATCGCTGCCACTCGAAAGCCTCGGTTTTCCAGATCTCTTGCTAACTTCTCCATCCCAAACTTTGTTCGTCCAAATACTAGTACCTTAGCAAAGTCTTTATTCTTTAGCATCTCTCCTAGGACATCAATTTTCGGCCTTCCTCCCATTTTTATTATTTCTTGTCGAACATTGGTTAAAGTCTCGCGTTGTTTAACTGAGATCATTACTGGATTAGATAGAAAACTATTCATAACCTCCGTTACATTTGGCGTAATAGTTGCCGAAAAGAATAAGCTGTGACGGGGCTTGGAGAGATTAGACACAATGTATTTAATCTCCCGAATAAACCCAATCTCTAACATTCGGTCAACTTCATCAAGAACAATCGTGTTAAATCTCGAGAAATTAAGCGCCCGACTTTCCTCTAGATCCCGTAGTCTCCCAGGGGTCCCAATTACAAATTGCGGATTTCGCCGGAGTCTCATTTTCTGAGGACTAATATTAACTCCCCCAATCGCTAACACGCTGTCGATT
>CAZKPQ010000024.1:0-9723 GCA_964554695.1 uncultured Gammaproteobacteria bacterium
GGTCAGGCCATTTTTTCGGATGTTGGCAAAATCCTCCAATTTAGATTTTTTGACGGTCCCCTGGCGGGTAGCCAGGAAAACGTAGCGATCAGAGGATTTGTCCCCGTTGCCATTAGCATAGGTCAAGACGGACTGGATAGTTTCGCCCTGTTCCACATTAATAACGTTGACGATGGCCTGGCCTTTAGCGGTACGACTGCCCTCCGGGAGCTCAAAAACGCGGGTTTGGTAGACCTTACCCTTATTAGTAAAGAAAAGAATGTTGTCATGGGCGGAAGCACTGACTAGGTGCTCAATTTCGTCCTCCTCTTTGGTAGTCATACCGGTGACACCCTTCCCTCCCCTAGCCTGAGCCCGGTAGGAAGTGGGACTAAGACGCTTAACGTAGCCGGTTTTAGTTAGGGTAACGACCATTGACTCATTGGCAATTAAGTCTTCCTCGGAGAACTCACCAACTTTGCCTTTGATCACTTTTGTCCGGCGGTTATCACCAAAACGCTCCTTAATCTTTGAGAGCTCGTCTTTAATAACCTTCATAATCTTCTCAGGGTGAGCGAGAAGGTCTTCCAAGTAGGCGATGGTTTCCTTTACCATGGCTAATTCATCCTCAATTTTTTGACGTTCGAGAGCAGCCAGACGGCGAAGCTGCATATCGAGAATAGCGGTAGCTTGAATGTCGGTTAACTTAAAGCGGTCCATAAGTTTCACCTTGGCGGCGTCGGCGGATTCGGCTT
This sequence comes from uncultured Gammaproteobacteria bacterium, assembly GCA_964554695.1. Classification (GTDB taxonomy): domain Bacteria; phylum Patescibacteriota; class Microgenomatia; order JAMCZE01; family JAMCZE01; genus CAZKPQ01. The sequence goes on from CAZKPQ010000024.1 coordinate 735, forward strand.
TTCGAATGATACTTATGACCTCGTCGATGTGGTCAACGGCGATTTTGAGGCCTTCCAAGATGTGAGCTCTGGCCTTGGCCTCGCGGAGTTCAAACTCACTTCGCCTGGTAACGACGGTTTGGCGGTGCTTGAGATACTCTTCGAGAATAATCTTTAGGGTTAGGGTTTGAGGGGTGCGGTCAACGAGAGCAACCATATTGACCGGGAATGTAGTTTGAAGCTCAGTATGCTTGAAGAGATTGTTTAAAACCGCCTGAGGACGAGCGTCTCTTTTTAGTTCGATGTAGACGCGGACTCCCCGGCGGTCCGATTCGTCGCGAAGGTCGGATATGCCCTCAAGTTTTTTATCTTTAACAAGGTCAGCAATTCGGGCTATTAAAGAAGCCTTGTTAACTTGGTAAGGGACCTCGGTTACGATAATGGCGGACTTGCCTGCCCCAACGTCCTCGATCTCTGTTTTTGCCCGGATGACAATTTTACCTTTGCCAGTGCCATAGGCGGCAAGGATTTCCCGCTGGTCGTAGATGATGCCGCCGGTTGGAAAATCGGGTCCCTTAACGAAACCGACCAGCTCCTCCACCGTAGTTTTATCTGGTCCCTTATCGATCATAAAGGTAAGGGCGTCGACAACTTCGGAGAGGTTATGGGGCGGGATCTTCGTCGCCATACCGACGGCGATACCTTCGGCTCCCATTAATAGAAGGTTTGGTAAAGGAGCGGGAAAGTACTCCGGTTCAACGTCGGTGTTGTCGTAGTTAGGGGTGAAGTTAACGGTGTCTTTTTCAATGTCTTGAAGGAGACTATCGGTAATGACAGCTAATTTGGCCTCGGTGTAGCGGTAAGCAGCGGGTGGATCGCCGTCCATGGAACCAAAGTTACCTTGGCCGTCGATAAGGGGGTAACGCAAAGAGAAGTCTTGGGCCATCCTCACAAGGGCGTCATAGATGGGAATGTCGCCGTGGGGGTGATACTTCTTCATCGTTTCTCCGATGACGGCCGCGGATTTAACGTACTTGGCGGTGTGGTGAAGACCCATCTTATGCATGGCGTAGATAATGCGGCGGTGGACGGGCTTTAAACCGTCACGAACATCAGGAAGAGCCCGGGCCACGATAACAGACATGGCGTAGTCGAGGTAGGCTGACTCCATGGCGGAGGTGATTTCAGTTGGTAGGATTTTTCCGATTTCCATTTGATTTAAGGCACCCTAGAGAAGTTGGACGAGGTGAAAAAAATATCGTTCCCACTCCCCTTTTAGGCGATTAGTCCCACAAGTAGTAAAGCGACAATATTAGCAACTTTAATCATGGGGTTTATAGCTGGACCAGCGGTATCTTTATAGGGATCGCCGACCGTATCGCCGGTGACGGCGGCTTGATGGGCCGGTGATTTCTTGCCACCAAAATTTCCTTCTTCAATATATTTTTTGGCGTTATCCCAGGCGGCACCGCCAGTAGTCATGGAAACGGCGACAAAGATGCCGGTTACGATGGAGCCAACCAGAAGTCCTCCCAAGGCAACGGGTCCTAGGATAAGGCCAACGGCAATGGGGATAGCTACTGGAATAAGAGCCGGAAGAACCATTTCTTTTATGGCAGCACCGGTAACGATCTCGACGGCTCGACCATACTCCGGTTTGGCCTTACCTTCCATAATTCCTTTGATCTCTTTAAATTGCCGACGGATCTCGTCAACGATAGTCATGGCTGCCTTACCAACGGCTTCCATAAGAAGAGCGCCGAAAAGGTATGGCATAGCCCCGCCAATGAAAAGTCCAATGAGAACGTTGGGGTCTGAGAGGGAGAAGGTTAAAGGACCACTTGAGGCTTGGGCAATTGCCCCGGAAAGCGAGATTTCTTCGACATAGGCACCAAAAAGAACTAAAGCAGCCAGAGCGGCGCTGCCGATAGCGTAGCCTTTAGTAACGGCTTTAGTGGTGTTGCCAACAGCGTCAAGGGCGTCGGTAACGGTACGAACTTTTTCCGGAAGACCGCTCATCTCAGCAATACCACCAGCGTTATCGGTAATGGGACCAAAGGCATCGATGGCGACGATGATTCCAGTTAAGGAAAGCATGGCGGCAGCAGCGACGGCGACTCCGTAAAGACCGGCTAGAGAGTAAGACAGAAGGATAGCGGCCGAGATAACAATAATGGGGGCAGCAGTGGATTTCATCGAGACAGCTAGACCGGCAATAATATTCGTACCGTGGCCGGCAAGACTGGCCTTGGCGATACCTTGAACGCTTTGGTAGCGCTTGGAGGTATAAAATTCCGTAATGATAACAAAGGCAGCGGTAACGGCGATACCAACGAGAGAGGCAAGATAGAGATTAAGCCAGGGGAAAAGGGCGTTACCGTCCATTAGAAATTGAGTTATCGGATAGAAGGCGGCGGCGGAGAGAACTCCGGCAACGATTAAGCCCTGATAGAGGGCGCCCATGATATTTTTGCCTTTTCCAAGACGAACGAAGAAGGTGCCAACAATCGAGGCGACGATTGAAACGCCGCCAATCATTAACGGGTAGAGGCTGGCGGTGGCGAAGTGGGGCATAACTAAATTGCCAAGGAGAATGGCAGCAACCATGGTAACGACGTAAGTTTCAAAAAGATCAGCGGCCATACCAGCGCAGTCGCCAACGTTGTCGCCAACATTGTCAGCGATAACCCCAGCGTTTCGGGGGTCGTCCTCGGGGATCCCGGCTTCAATTTTGCCGACCATATCGGTGCCGACGTCGGCAGCTTTAGTAAAGATTCCGCCACCGATCCTGGCAAAGATTGAGATTAAGGAAGCGCCAAAACCAAGAGCGGCTAGTTTCTCGTTGCCACCTGGGATAAGAAGAATAATGGAAACGGCGATTAAGGCTAAACCGGCAACCATAAGGCCGGTGACGGCGCCACCATTAAAGCCGACACTTAGGGCGGCGGCTAAACCTTTTTTAGCGGCCTCGGCAGTTCGGGAATTGGCACGAACAGAAACGCTCATGCCGATAATGCCCGAGAGAGCTGAAAGAACGGCGCCAACGGCAAAAGCGATAGCGGCAAAGGGACCGAAGAGAAAGTAGAGCCCGGCCAAAATCGGCAGGGCAACCAGAGCAACCACCGTGTACTGTTTTTTTAGATAGGCGTTAGCGCCCTCAAGGATGGCTTGAGCAACAAACTTGACTTTGTCGTCTCCCGAAGGGAGGGAAAGGATGCGAGTAATTTGGTAGATAGCATAGAAAACTGAGAGGAAGCCAGCAGCTAAGGAAAGAAAAATTAAATTCATACTAAATGTCTAAGACAGCTAATTTGGCCCGACCTTGGATAAACTTTCGTCTGGGTGGGACGTCGTTACCCATAAGCATGGTGAAGACTTCGTCGGCGCGGGCAGCGTCCTCAATACTAATCTGCTTTAGGAGACGGTTAGCAGGATTTAAAGTTGTCTCCCAAAGCTCGGTAGCATTCATCTCACCTAAGCCTTTGTAGCGCTGTACAGTTGATTTTACTCCACTATCAAGGGATTTGACAAAGGCCTCTTTTTCCTCGTCGGAGTAGACGTATTTTTTGTTACCTTTCCCCCACTCCACTTTGTAAAGAGGGGGCATGGCGACATAGACGTGACCCTTTTCAACTAAAGGACGAAGATGGCGAAAGAGGAAGGTGAGGTATAGACACATAATATGGGCGCCGTCGACGTCGGCATCAGCCATGATAATGATGCGGTGATAACGAAGTTTGTCGAGACTAAATTGATCACTAATACCTGCTCCGATAGCGATAATAAGGGACTTGAACTTATCGGAGTCAATTATCTGATCAATTCTTGCGCGCTCGGTATTAAGAACTTTTCCAAAAAGGGGCAAGATGGCTTGGAATTTTCGGTCTCTGCCCTGTTTGGCGCTTCCCCCGGCGCTATCTCCCTCGACAATAAATAGTTCACTTTCAGCGGGATCGCGGGATTGGCAGTCGGCAAGCTTTCCCGGAAGAGCGGAACCTTCAAGAGCGCCTTTTCTGATGACGGCTTCTTTAGCGGCTCGGGCGGCCAAGCGGGCTTTGGCGGCTAAGAAAACTTTTTCAAGAATTGAGCGACCGTCTCGCGGGTTTTCCTCGAAATAGGTATCGAGGGCATCTTTAACAACACTAGCTACGGCGGGCTGGATCTCAGCATTATTAAGTTTAGTTTTAGTTTGGGACTCAAACTGGAGTTTGTCGGAAGACATCTTAATATAGACAACGGCGGTTAAACCCTCCTTAAGATCGTCACCGATAAAGCTTTCAGCCCCATCCTTAATGGCACCGATTTTCTTGCCGTAGTCGTTAAGAGCCCGGGTCAAGGCCATCCGAAAACCGGTTAAATGAGTACCGCCGTCTTTAGTGTTGACGGCGTTAACAAAGGTCTCGACGTTTTCGCCGAAACCGTCGTTATACTGCATAGCGACCTCGATTCCCACCTTGGCAATCGGCGTTTCGACCTCTCTGGAAACGTAAAAAACATCAGAGACGGTGGCTTTAGAAAGGTTCATGTGGGCAACCAGGGAGCGGATGCCGCCTTCAAAATAGAAGCTGTCGTCTCTTTCTAGACCGGGACGGTTATCTTTTAGATAGAAGTAAAGCTTGGAAACTAAATAGGCGTAGTTTCTGATGGCATTTCGAAGAGTGTCGTAACGCCAGTCGACGGTACTAAAGATAGTATCGTCCGGGAGAAAGGTAATCTTAGTTCCGGTGGCCTTAGTTTTACCAACTACCTTTAAGGGACCGTCGGGTACGCCAGCTTTATAGCTTTGGCGATAAAGGGAGCCGCCCTGGCTAACCTCGACAATAAGCCATTTGGAAAGGGCGTTAACGGCAGAAGCGCCAACACCATGAAGACCAGAGGAGGCTTTGTAAACAGCGTCGTCGAACTTACCGCCAGCATGGAGTCTGGTTAAGGCCAGTTCAACGCCGGAGAGATTGTATTTTTTGTTGACGCCGACCGGGATGCCCCGACCGTTGTCAGAGATAGTGATGGAGCCGTCTTTGTGAATTTCGATATCGATCCGGTTAGCAAAACCACCAAGAGCTTCGTCGACACTGTTATCAATAATTTCATAGACGAGGTGGTGGAGACCTTTCTCGTCGGTCGAACCGATATACATGCCAGGCCGTTTTCGAACCGGCTCGAGACCCTCAAGAACCTGAATATTTTCAGCAGTGTATTGGTCTTTAGTAGCCATTTGGGGTCAACTAGTCTCGTGTTTTCGAGCTTAAAAAAGACTATCCGAGGGGATAGTACTACAAGTTAATTTTACCAAAAGCAGAGGAGGTTTTCTAGGACCGCTCGCGGGTTGGCGTTACCGGAAAGGTAGCGGTTAGCCTTGAAACAGCTTCGGGCTAAAGAAAGAGCCTCAGGGGTTAAGGAGCCATTAATAGCTAATTTCTGGTGTGAGGACAATAGAAGGTTGTTTACAAACTCGAGAGCTTTTTCTTTTGACGAATTGGAAGCGGCCAGGGCGAACTTCTGTCCCAGTGAAAGAGTGGACAGTTTGGAGAAAAGGTCAGCGGCTTCTTTAGAAGTTGGAGAGTAGCTGGTTTCTGGCGGAAGAGAAATAGTAACAGCCCGGGAGCGGATGGTTGGAAGAAAAGAGGTGTCGTCGGCGGCGGAAAGAAGAATGGCAGTTTTAGGGGGCGGCTCCTCAAGAGTTTTAAGAAGAGCGTTTTGGGCCCCGATTGTTAAAGTATTGGCTTCAAGGATTAGACCGAAACGAAATTTTTGGTGTGTGGGAAGGATGGGCAGACGGGAGGTAAAAGCGCGGATCTCAGAAACGCCAATCGTGGCATCAGTTGGCCTGAGAATGACCACGTCCGGGGATAACACTTGGGGAAGGGGTTTTTTGGCTAAGGCAAGAAGATCGGTTGGCGACAAGGTCAGAAGGGAGTCGGGGGGAAGACTCTCAGTAGCAACCTGCCAGAGAAGGTTTTGGCGAAGGATGACAGTTGCGCCAGTGACGATAAAACTCCGGAGTTTCATTGACAGTATAACCCTCCAGATTGTACTCTCTAAGGGAGATGGTTGCCACTGCCCCGCCAACCGATGAAGGAAGATTTAAGAGTCGGACCGTAGAGGAGATTCTGGTCGAAGAGAGAGTGATCTCGCCGGACCAGATGCAACTTGTTCGGCTAGAGAGCCTCAACACCGGACGGGCAGTTGAGAGCGTTCTTTTAGACAGAGGGTTTGCAACGGAAGATCAAATTAGGGCAGCCAGGGCAGAGTCGCAGGGAATTGCCAAGACATCCCTTGCTAACCGACTGATCCCGCCGGAGATACTTAATCTTATCCCGAGGACACTTGCCGAACAGTACACGGTAATTCCCCTAGAGCTTTCTTCGGACAAAAACTTTCTGACGGTAGCCATGGCCGATCCGTTGGATCTTAATGCGATTACCTTTATAGAGAAGAGGGCTGGGAAAAAGGTTCGGCCGGTGTGGTCTGGCCAGGCGGAGATTCGAGAAGCGATTTATGACCACTATACCCAGAATTTAAACGCGGAAGTAACGGAGGCACTTAAAGATACACCAACCCCAGTGGCGGCGGTGAATATTTTGGAAGGACAGACAATTCGGGATACGCCGGTAGCCAAGATTGTCGAACGAATTTTGGAACTGGCGATTCGATCGAGAGCGTCGGACGTTCACATCGAGCCGGTGGAAGGAAAGACAAGGGTACGATTTAGGGTAGATGGGGTTTTACATGAAGAGTCGACGCTGCCAAAAGAGATTCATGACTCGGTAGTTTCAAGAATAAAGATTTTATCGAACCTTAAGATTGATGAGCGGCGGCTGCCACAAGACGGACGGTTTAATTTTCGAAGTGATGCTGGAGAAGTAGACATCCGGGTATCGACGCTGCCGACGACTTTTGCCGAAAAAGTAGTTTTGCGGTTACTGCCAAAATCCGGAGGAGTGCCATCCTTAAATGATTTGGGTCTTCGGGGGCTAGCCCTTAAGAATTTGGAGATTGCGATCCTTCGGCCACACGGGATCATTGTAGTTTGCGGGCCGACGGGAAGTGGTAAAACCACCACCCTTTACTCGGTCATTGCCAAAATTAATTCAACTCGGGTGAACACAGTAACGATTGAAGATCCGGTGGAGTATCACATTCCAGGAGTAAACCAGGTGCAAGTTAACCCGGCGGCGGGGCTAACGTTTGCGACGGCTCTTCGGGCTTTCCTCCGGCAGGACCCGAATATTATTCTGGTAGGCGAGATTCGGGACCGGGAGACGACAGAGCTTGCGATCCAAGCGGCTTTAACGGGACACTTGGTGTTCTCGACCTTACACACGAGTAACGCTTCGGGAACGATTCCCCGATTTATAGACCTTGGGGGAGAAGCGTTTCTTCTAGCGTCATCTTTAAACGCAGTCGTGGGGCAACGAATTCTTCGAAAGATCTGTCCCCACTGTAAGGAGAGTTTTACGCCACCAGAGATTATGGCAAATGACATTAAAAGTGTTTTAGGAAATTTGTTACCGGCCGATAAGCTTGACCCTGGAAAGATAGTTCTATACCGCGGGAAAGGCTGCTCGGAATGCGGCGAAACGGGATTTTTAGGACGGGTCGGGATATTTGAGGTATTGCCAGTAACGGATACGATTGCCAGGCTAGTTTTGACTCACGCCGATTCAAACGAAATTGAAAAGCGAGCGGTAGAAGAAGGAATGATCACGATGAAACAGGATGGTTATTTAAAGGCAATCGAAGGAGTGACGACGATTGAGGAGGTCCTTCGAGTAGCTCAAGACTAAGATGACGGTCCACGACTTACTACAAATAACGATCGAGAAGGGGGCCTCGGATTTACATTTAGTGGCTGGGTACCCAGCGACTCTTCGGTTCGACGGCGAACTGTTACCGCTTGATACCAGCGGTCTATCGGGAGAAGAGATTTTAAGCTTTCTGACTCCCCTTTTGACCGATGAACAGCGAAGGGCGTTCGAACAGAATAAGGAAATTGATTTTAGTTACCAGTTTGGTCCGGGAAGATTTCGAATTAATGCCTATTTTCAAAAAGGCGATCCGTCAGTAGCCTTTCGACTAATTCCTCTCAAGGTTCGAACGATTGACGAGTTAGGGCTACCAAACATCCTTCATGATTTTGCAAAGCTTCGACAGGGATTTATCTTGGTAACCGGGCCGACGGGACACGGGAAGTCAACGACAATTGCGGCGATTATTGAGGAAATAAATCAGAAGTTTGGCGGACACATTCTAACTATTGAAGACCCGATTGAGTATGTTTACTCAAAGGCTAAGGCAATTATTTCCCAACGAGAACTAGGTCTTGACACTCACTCCTGGGCAAATGCCTTAAGAAGCGCCCTTCGAGAGGATCCAAACACCGTTTTAGTTGGCGAGATGCGCGACTATGAAACGATTGCCTCGGCGATAACGATTGCGGAAACGGGACATCTGGTTTTTGCGACCTTACACACAAATTCAGCGGCTCAGTCAATCGACCGAATGGTTGATGTTTTCCCGGAAAACCAACAAGCCCAGATAAGGATGCAACTGTCGAATGCCTTAGAGGGAATTGTTTCCCAGAGACTTTTGCCGGCAATCGGAGGTGGCCGGGTGGCGTCGACAGAAATCTTGGTGGCGACCTCGGCGGTTCGGTCGAACATTCGGGAAGGAAAAACTCACCTAATCGACAATATTATTCAGACCTCAGGAGAAGTGGGGATGATGACGATGGATATGAGCCTGGCGGCCTTAGTTCGAAGCGGCCGAATTAGCCGAGAAACGGCGATGGATTATGCAGTCAGTTTAGACGATGTAGCTAGGCTAATCGGGCGGGGGGCATAATAGATGAAGCAATTTAGCTATAAAGGGATTGATAAGAGCGGCAACCCGGTAGCAGGAACGGTCGAGAGCCTAAGCGAAACATTGGCGGCGAAATCACTCCAACAGAAGGGGCTTTTTGTAGTTAAGGTAGCCGAGAAACGGGAGCTATCGTTTGAGCTGCCGTTTA
>CAZKPQ010000025.1:0-9183 GCA_964554695.1 uncultured Gammaproteobacteria bacterium
AAACTATTCGTGGTACTGCCACCCTGCCACGGCTCGTGGTTTTTCGCTCTAATCGCTATCTCGAGGCCCAAATTATTGACGATGCTGCCGGGAAAACCCTCGCATCTGTTGCCCGGATGACTAACCCGGCAGAAGCAGCAAAGCTCCTAACCGAGAGAGCTAAGGCTCTAAAGTTGGACACAGTTGTCTTTGACCGCGCCGGCTATAAGTACCATGGCAACATTAAAAAATTTGCTGATGCCCTAAGAGAAGGAGGGCTAAAGTTCTAATATGGCCTTTCAAAGATCACATCAATCTTTCCGCCCCACCGAACCTAAGGAGTTCGACGAGAAGGTCGTTCAGGTCAACCGCGTCTCTAAAAAGACCTCTGGCGGTAACAAAATCGGCTTTAGCGTTCTAGTCGTCGTCGGCGATCGAAAAAGCCGCGTCGGTGTCGGCTTGGGTCAGGCCCCTGAGGTCCAAAGCGCCGTTCGAAAAGCCGTCGCCTACGCCAAAAAGCACTTGGTTACCGTTCCCATGCGTGGGACAACTATCCCTCACGAAGTGTTAGTTAAAGTCGGAGCTGCTAGAATTCTCCTTCGCCCAGCTCCTCCTGGATCGGGAATTATTGCTGGCGGAGCCGTCCGGGCTGTTGTTGATGCCGCCGGCATCAGGGATATTAGTTCCAAGGTTCTGGGAACCAACAACCAGGCTAATAATGTCTACGCTGCTCTCGAGGCCCTTCGCCGACTTCGTCCGGCTGCCAGCTTTTCGGAAAAGCCAGTTCCCGTCGAACCCGTCACTATTTCCGAAGACCAACCTACTAAGCTCGCTAAAGTTAAAAAAAGCACCAAAACTAGAAAGGAAGTATGAACCTAACTACTCTTCCCAAAATTGTCGATAACCCCACTCGCCGGGTTGGCCGTGGCCACGGTAGCGGCCGGGTCAAAACCTCTGGTCGAGGTACTAAAGGCCAGAAAGCCCGCGAAAACGTTAAGCTTCTTTTCGCTGGTTCTTCCCTACAGGCCTCTTGGCTTAAACGGCTACCGCTGATTAGGGGAAAGGGTAAAAACAAACCCCTGCACGAAAAGCCAACCATCGTTAATGTTAAGTACCTTAATACTCTTAAACCAAATGCTGAGGTTACTCTTGAATCCCTTAAGGAAGCTGGCATTGTGGATAAAAGAGTTAGCCTCGTTAAGATCTTAGGCGATGGTGAGTTGACTGTTGCCCTTAAAGTGAAGCTTCCGGTTTCGGCTGGCGCCTCTAAGAAGATTGGTAAAGCCGGGGGCAGTATTGAGCCTAAAGCTTAGACGTACAATTCGGACACCTCGTCGCTTTAATGGGAATACTTGACTGACAGAACTTACATATCTTGTGTTCTGGTGGCTTCTCCGGTTCCTTTCGGATTAGATTGATTTGTCGTACCACTAAAAAGAGTGCTGCGGAGATAATCAGAAACTCTACCGCCGAGTTAACAAAAATTGCCGTAGCGAATTTTTGCTTCCCCGATTGGCAAGTAAAGTTCCGAAAAATCTACTTTCCCCAAAATTAAAGCAAGCGGCGGCATGATGACACCGTTAACTAGCGAGTTAACGATCTTGCCAAATGCTGCCCCAATAACCACGCCGATCGCCAAGTCAACCACGTTTCCTCGGATCGCAAACTTCTTAAATTCGTTAGTTAAGTCATTCATTCTCGTAGATCTTGTACAAAACTGTGGCTACCGCGATTGGTAAGGGTAGTGATTCGATGGTTTTTTCAAATGGAATTGCTACCGTCTCTCCCTTGCTCATTATCTCCCTCGTTACCCCAGCACTTTCTGGGCCAAACACTAGTGAGGCGGGCTTTTGAAACTGAGTCTCCCTTAATTTTTTGTTACCTGAGGAAGTTAGAACGTAATTGCTTTGGCTGGGAAATTTCTTTCGATATTCCTCGAAGCTCCCAAAGTAGGAAAAGTTGACTTGAAATACAGCCCCCATCGACGCTCGAATTACTTTTGGATCCCAGATATCAACTGCTGGTTTAATAATGGCCAGGTTGAAACACCCAAACGCTATCATCGTCCGGATAATTGTTCCGAGGTTTCCCGCGTCTTCTGGGGAAAGAAGCACCACCTGGTTTCCCTCTATAATTGGCGACTCGTACTTTCTGAAAATCCCGACCGCGTAGCTATTTTCATTTCCGGTTACGCTCTCGACGAGCCCGTCGCTAGTTTCCACTTTGATGTTTCTTTTTTCTGCCTCTGCTTGAATTTTTTCTACGCCAGTGTTCTCAAATCCCTTTGAACTAATAAACACTTCAAGTACTTCTTCCGGGTGGTACTTAAAAAGTTCCAGAGTGGGGTAGACACCAAAGCTATACGAGTAACCAAACTCTTTTTTATATCTCTTTCCTTTGCCCATCTGCCCATTTTAATCCTTTTTGGAAAGATTAGGAAATATATATTGATGCAAATTGCATAACTTCGATCATCTGGTAATATCTGGAAAAAATTGCTACTCTAAATTATGGCTAGTCTTCGGATCCCTTCTTCTTACCGCCTCACCAAAAAGGTTGCTTCCCTTTTGGGCACCATAGAGGCTAATAAAGAAGTTATTGAAAGTATTTCTCTTCCCCTTGAGGTCGAAGAAAACATCCGTCGCCAATCCCTTTTGGGTAGTGCCCTTTTTTCCGCCCGAATCGAGGGTAACACCCTTACTAAGGCCGACGTTGAGGGTTTTTCCAAACTTCCACCCCGCGACCGTCGGAAATTAGAAGTTTCCAATCTTCTCCGCGCCAACAGTTATGTTCAGGAATATTTTAAGCTTGGCAAGAAAATTACCCGGTCAGATTTTTTTAATCTCCACCGGATGGCTATGAAAGGCGTCCTTGCTCCCGAATTCTTGGGAAAGTTTCGTTCGGGCCACGAGGGCATTTTTGATATCGCCGGTAACATTATTTATCACGCTCCACCGCCTTCCGAGGTCCGGGCTCTTGTCGATCGCCTCTTGGACTACGCCAACGGCAAAAACGAACGTCTCGTTCCCATCCGGGCCATTCTCTCTCACTTAGGCGTCGAGATGATTCATCCCTTTGTCGATGGTAGTGGCCGGGTCGGCCGACTACTCCAGTTTGCCGTTCTTTGCACCAGCGGCTACGGCATGAAAGGCTTTGCCAGTATTGAGGAGAATATTGACAAGAATAAACAGCTCTACTACTGGGCTATTGAGCACTCCCAAGGTGGCGGTGACGCCACTCCCTTTGTTGAATTGATGCTTGAGTATCTAGCCCTTTGTTCCCAGGCAGCCCGAGAAAAAGCCATCGAAAAGTCTCGCACCACTGATGTATTGGATTTCCTTCCGCCGCGTCGGAAAGAGTTGGTTCAAATAATTCGTGAGCATCCCCACGCGACTTTGGATTTTCTTCACCGCCGCTTTCTGAGAGTCGACCCCCGCCTTCTTCGCTACGACTTAAAAAAGCTTTGTGATGATGGACTGGTAAAAAAGATTGGCAAGACCCGAGGCTCCGTTTACCGAGCGGACTCGTAGAGTTAGCCTCTTTCTTGTGATAAGATACCTACTGTGAATCGCATTCTTGATACCTTTACCCGCGCTTGGTATACCCCCGAGCTTCGCCGAAAAATTCTCTTTACGGCCGCCATCTTTTTCGTCTTTCGGCTCTTTGCTCATATCCCCGTCCCCGGTGTTGATCTTGTCGCCCTTAAAAATCTTTTCTCGACTAACCAGCTTTTGGGTCTCTTAGATATCTTTTCCGGCGGCACCCTCGCTAACTTCTCTGTTATGGCTTTAGGCCTTAATCCCTATATTAACGCTACCATCATTCTCCAGCTTCTCCAGATGGTCTTCCCCCAGTTGGAAGCCCTCTCTAAAGAAGGGGAGTATGGTCGAATGAAAATTAACCAGTACGCTCGAATGCTGACTGTCCCCCTAGCGGCTCTTCAGGCTGTTGGCACTTATGCCCTCCTTCGAAACTCAAATATTATTAGCGTGTTGGATCCTTTAACTCTTGTCTCCTTAATCTTTACCTTAACCGCTGGCACCGTTCTTCTTATGTGGCTTGGGGAGCTAATTACCGAATATGGGATTGGTAATGGTATTTCGATGCTTATCTTCGGTGGTATCGTCGGCCGTTTCCCGGTTATTATTGGCCAGACCGTTTCCATTATTACCGGCGACCAGTTAATAAACATCGTTGCTTTGGTGGCTGTTGGTCTCGCCGTCGTTGCGGGTATTGTCATTGTTAACGAAGCCACTCGCCGGATTCCAATTGTCTATGCCAGGCGTGTCCGGGGAAATAAAATCTACGGCGGCCAGTCTACTTTTCTTCCCCTCCGGGTCAATCAAGCTGGTGTCATCCCGATTATCTTCGCCGTTTCTCTCGTTCTTCTTCCCTCCCTTCTCAGCCAATATCTCATTCAGGTCCCTAATCCGACCGTTTCTCGTATCGCTCAGTTTTTTAGTACCGGTTTTAACCCTAACGGCCTTGCCTATAACCTCGTCTACTTTGTCCTAGTTCTTGGCTTTACCTATTTCTACACCGCTATTATCTTTAACCCGGCTAAAATTGCTGACGAAATCCAAAAACACGGTGGCTTTATCCCGGGTATTCGTCCCGGCACCCCAACTGTTCATTATCTAAATTACATTCTTACCCGAATTACTCTCGCTGGCGCGGTCTTCTTGGGCCTCATCGCCGTTCTCCCATCTTTTGTTCAGGGTGTCAGTAATATTGCTACCCTCACTATTGGCGGCACCAGTGTCCTCATTGTGGTTTCCGTCGTTTTGGAAACTGCCCGTCAGTTTGAAACTATGCTTGTCTCAAGAAATTACGACGCCTTCCGAAGATAAAATTGTTCTATGCGCCTTGCAATTTATGGACCGCAGGGGTCCGGGAAATCTACTCAAGCTAAACTTCTCTCCGAAAAGTTTGGCATCCCCGTCATCTCAGCCGGTCAGATTAGTCGGCAAATCGCCGCTGAAAATACTCCCGAGGGAAAAAAGGTCAAAGCTCTTATTGAGGCCGGTAACCCAACCCCCACTGAAATCCTGGCTCCCAGAATTGAAAGAGCGATTCTTTCTCCCGAGGCAAAAAATGGCTTTATTCTCGACGGCTTTCCCCGTTTTCCCGACCAAATTGAACAAATCGTTGCCATCCTTGATCGGCAAGGCCGGCAGCTCGATCATGCACTTTTAATTAAGCTCTCCGATGAAGAGGGGATTAAGCGGATTCTTTCCCGAGCTACTATCGAGGGTCGAACCGATGACACTCCCGAGGCCATAAAACGACGCCTTGATCTCTATCACCAACAAACCGAACCTATTATTAGTTATTTTAGGAACCTGAGTAAGTTGATTGAAATTGATGGCTCCGGTACCATCGAAGAAGTTCACGAGCTTATTCTAGCCGCTCTCAAAAAGTAACTATTATGCCGCGCCATCCCGACGTTGACCCTACTTTGTCTCACTATAATCGCCTCAATCGACGGAACCCCTCGCCGCGCTTTCGTGATCCGCGCCATCATACTGGCAAGCCTACCCAGCCTCGGCCAGTTTCTGAAGAGGAGCGAAAAAAATTTTTGGAAGAATATCGTCTATCAAAAAACTCTCCTTCTCAGCCACCTGCTCCATGATAACTTACTATTCACCAGAGGAACTTGAAAAAATCCGCCAAGGTGGTGAAATTCTTGCTAGTATCCTTCAGGAAACACTCCAGAAAGTTGCCCCGGGGGTTACTACCAGAGCGCTCGATCAATTTGCCGACAATTTAATTAAAGATGCGGGTGGCGAGGCTTCCTTCAAGATGGAGCCTGGTTACCGCTGGGCTACTTGTATGAACGTCAACGATATTGTCGTTCATGGTATTCCTACTGATTATCCGCTTCAGCCAGGAGATCGGTTAGGAGTCGACGTCGGCCTTTATTTGAACGGCTTCCACACCGACGCCAGCTGGAGCGTTCTCGTCTCTGGAGGTAAGGGAGAGCTCCTGTCAAATAAGTTGCATTTTTTAGAGGTTGGTCAGGAGGCTCTCAATAAAGCCATTCTGGCAGCACGCCTTGGAAATCACATCGGCGACATCTCCCATGCCATGCAGCAAGTAGTCGAGGGAGCTGGCTATTCTTGCGTCAAGCAGTTGGTAGGCCACGGTGTCGGTCACCATCTTCATGAAGATCCCGAAGTCCCATGTTTTCTAAGGGGCGCCATTGAAAAAACTCCCCTTATTAAGCCCGGCATGGTTTTAGCCATTGAAGTAATCTATAACCAAGGTGCTTCTCCCGTGGTTTACCAGAACAACGACGGCTGGACAATTGTGACCCGGGACGGCTCACTCTCTGGTCTTTTCGAGCATACTGTCGCTATCACCGCTTCTGGTCCCGAGATTCTTACCAGACTTACCTCTTGACACCTTCTTACAAATACCAATATCCTGTTAATAGTCTGAGAAAAAGCTGATGACTTTCCAAAAAAGGGGTTTTGCTCTCGCGGCCGTTCTCCCAATCCTTCTTCTTCTTGCGGGTTTAGCGCTTGCTGTCTATTTAATCGGCCAACGAACCGGTCTTTTTAACCGAGCCTCTCAAGTTAAGACTACTTCTTCCTGGGTTAATGCCGGCAAATTTACCGGCTCTAACTACCTTACCGCTACTAAATCAGCCGATCTTCAGCCTAAGCCTGGTTTTACCGCTGAAGCCTGGGTTAAGCCAGAGGTTGATGCTTCTGCCTCCGGTAACTACGCCAGTTACGTTTTTGCTAAAGGCCCTGATGAAGCTAATCCCTATCCCTTTGCCTTATGGGTGAATGGATTTCCGGAACAGGACGGTAAACTCTACCGAACGAACTATTCATTTATCGTTGGTGAATGTAAAGGTGATACCCGCGCCAATCGTTATGCCGCCTGGGAAGGCAAAGTTACCCGGGAGGAGTTTACTTCCTGGCAGCACGTTGCCGGGGTAATCCAGCCGGACGGCAAGTTAGAGATCTACGTTAATGGTAAGAAGTATACCCAAGACCTATTCATTTCCGAAAACTGTCCCTCAACTAAGCCAGTAGTTCTGGGTGCAACTGTCTACTCGGCCGGGGCTGACGTTCTCTTTAAAGGCCTAATGGATGATACTCGTATATCCCGAGTTGCTCGCTATGCCACTAATTCGGCTGTCCCAAGCGCTCCCTTTAAGCCTGACACTGATACACTTCTTCTCTATAACTTTGATGGTCCGATTGCCTGTAACGTTCTTACAAACGAATGCATCATTACGGATCAGTCCTCATTCAGTCGCGATGGTCATAGCACAGGTGGTATCTCGGTCATTCCCAGCACTATTGGCGGCAACCCAACCTACAAAAAATGTGTTAAAAACGCCTGTACGGTTGTCAGTGGCGTTGGTAATAATTCCTGTAACACCGACACAGACTGTCAGCCTGGGCCCAAGGTAGATAATCTCCTTCGGAACTCAAATTTTGAAGTCGATAAGAATTCTGATAAGCTCCCAGATTACTGGGGCGATAAACGGAATCTCGCCGCCAAAGATCAGCTTGTTACTGATCAGAAACACGCCGGTAAATCCTCCTTCCAGCTAACCCCCCTTAAGGCTGGGGTTACCCGGAAATTCCTTCGCCAAGAAGCTGCCTATACTGGCAGTAAAGGGGAGGCTCTCCATCTCCAATATTGGCATAAAAACTCTCTTAATCCCGGTCCCGTTCCTCCGTCCGCCGATCTCTATAATGCGGTTGTCGTGGAGCTCAAATATAAAAATGGCGGTAACTACGCCTGGAGTAAGCCGATTGAATCTCGAATTCGCCTTCAATCTTCCGATTGGCAACCGGCCACCTTAGAACTAAAAGCCGAAAAGCCTTTCGTCGGCCTCCGGGTCACCCTTTATAATAGCGGAAACAGCTATATGACAACCTGGTTCGATCAGGTAGTGGTCACATCTACTACTCCTCCGCCGGTTGACGCTACTGGCGACAGCGATGGAAGCGGTGCATCTACTGGTACGCCTGACCCCTCCCGTCGGGATATTCTCCCTCCCGACACATTCTAACCCTGCTGTGCTTGCGGATTCCAAAGCTCTATATTATAATCCTAGTAAGCCTAAGAAAGAGGATAGTCTTGGGCTGATTTTGTGGTCCGAAATCTAGATGGCTCATCAAGGAACGACAGAGGTTGACGGTGTTGTCCTCGAGAATCTGCCCAATACCATGTTCAAAGTTCAGCTTGCTGACGGCAAGGTTGTCCTTTGTACACTCTCAGGCAAGATGCGCATGAATTACATTCGAATCTTGCCAGGAGATAAGGTCAGGGTCGAGATGACACCTTACGACGACACCCGCGGTAGGATTGTCTATCGAACAAAGTAATGAAAGTTCAGGCAAGCGTCAAACCAAGGTGTGCGAAATGTAAAATTGTCCGCCGTAAAGGGCGGCTTTATGTAATTTGTGTCAATCCCCGGCACAAGCAGCGCCAGGGATAGTTCTCTATGCCAAGAATTGCTGGTATCGACCTAGACAACAACAAACGTATCGATATTGCCCTTACCAGGCTTTACGGCGTCGGTCGCCGCAACGTCGGCAGCCTTTTGGTTACTGCCGGGGTTGAGGCCGCTAAGAGAGTTAAGGACTTATCAGAGGACGAAATCAGCCGTCTTCAAAAGACCATTGATACTGTCAAGGTTGAGGGCGATCTTCGAACCGAAATTCACTCTAGTGTCGTCTCTCTCAAGCAAATCGGCAGTTACCGAGGGCTTCGCCATTCTAAAAGTCTCCCCGTTCGTGGTCAACGAACCCGTTCGAATGCCCGTACTAAGCGTGGTAAGCGTCAAACAATCGGCGCCATTCGAAAAGAACTTGCCGAGAAAATGGGCCTAAATAAACCGGCTGAGGCACCGGCTACAAAGTAGTTGCCTATACCTTTATGCCAAAAACGTCCAAAACCACCGACACTAAAAAAACTACCCCTAAAGCTTCTCGCCAAGTTACCTCTGGTCGAGTCTACGTGACTGCGACTTTTAACAATACTTTAGTCACCATTACCGACGGTTCTGGTAATGCCCTTATGTCAGGCAGTGCCGGCGGCGCTGGTTTTAAAGGCGCCCGTAAGGCTACCCCCTTTGCTGCAACTACCGCAGTCGAGTCTGTTGGTCGAAAGGCCTGGGATCTTGGTCTTCGGGAGGTCGAGGTTTACATTAAGGGTCCAGGCGCCGGCCGCGAT
>CAZKPQ010000026.1:0-9108 GCA_964554695.1 uncultured Gammaproteobacteria bacterium
GAAAAGGGCTTGCAAGCGGCCGGATTGAGCGCGGAAGAAGCCAGGAAGAAGGCCATAGAAAAATACGGCAGTGAAGTTGCGGGTTTTGGGGTGAGCTCAGGCCTATGTACGCCACATGCTCGCCAGGAAATTGAAAGTCTAGCCCGAAAAAGGATCAATCGGGGACAATAATGCTATAATTTCTCCGTGCTTCTGCGAGCGGGGAGTCTCCTGACCATTTCGTTATTCCTTCTATTCCTGCCTTTCCCGGTAGCTGCCATCTACGATCCATTATCAGTCCCTAATAACCGCTTTGGCATCCATGTTTTTGATCCCGGTGAGGTTGAAAAAGCTGCTCAGTTTGTTAACTCATCTGGAGGCGAATGGGGCTATATTACTGTCCCCATCCGGGCAAACGATCGTGACCGCGATAAATGGCTCAAATTTATGGAGGAGGCCAAAAAACGAAAAGTCATTCCCATACTTCGGCTAGCCTCATACCCTATCGGACCCCGTTGGGCAGCTCCCAACGAGTGGGATCTTGTCGATTCCGCTCGGTTTTTAAACGAATTACCTTGGCCAACTAAAAATCGCTATGTCATTATCTATAACGAGCCCAATCACCAAAACGAATGGGGCGGTTTTCTCTATCCCGAGGAATACGCCCGGGTTCTCGATCGGGCAGTCGACATCTTCCACAAAACCCATCCTGACTTCTTTGTCATCTCGGCCGGTTTCGACTCGGCTGCCCCAAACGGCGACAGCACCCTCAACATTTATGACTATATCTCCGTTATGAACGATCGCTATCCGGGTATTTTTAGTAAAGTTGATGGCATATCCTTTCACGCCTACGGCAATCCGGCCTTTTCTGCCTTTCCCAATCTAAATAGTCGCGTGAATATCGGCAGTTATAAGTTCGAACTTGATTACCTCTCCCGTCTCGGCGTTGCCAACCCGAAAGTTTTCTTGACTGAAGTCGGCTGGCGAAATGATTTAATTGGCGACTCCGCTGCCAAAAGTTTCTACCTTCAAGCTTTTAAAAATGTCTGGATCGAAGACAATATCGTCGCCATCACTCCTTTTGTCCTCGAGGCAGCCGCCGGGCCCTTTAAGGGCTTTAGTTTTACCGAAGAAAACGGCTCCTTTAAGCCATTTGCCAAGGCGTTGGCTGACCTCCCAAAAACGGCTGGCCGCCCCAAGTTATCAGATACTACCTTTGCCGGTAACCTTGAACCCCGGTTCACTACCCCTTCCAAAACTACCCCTTCTCCGATAATTCAAATAGCCGACATTTGGGATAGAATAAGAACGTTTTTCAGAAAATGAATTGGTTACCCGCACCGGAAATTGAAGCTCGACTCAAAGTTATCCTAAAACACCTTGAGCTTCCCTATATTGATCCTTCCCGGCTGATTATCTTTCGAAGTTACGGTTCCAAAGGCCGAGCCATCGCCCGAATTTGGTCTCTTCCGACTGTTTGGCAGTTGGCCCTAAACGTTTCTCCCCAATATGTTATCGAGGTTATTTCTGAAAAGTTTGACCGACTCGGTGTCAATGATCAGGACCGGACTCTTATTCATGAACTTATGCATATCCCCAAAACCTTTTCAGGCGCTCTTGTCTCTCACCGGGGCCGCCATCATCGGATTGACCACCGAACCGTTGAGGTTCTCTATCAAAAATATCTCAAAAACAGTCAGTAGCTTATGGTGACTCTAGTTCACGGTGACGACCAGTCAGCTGCGAGAGCGGCTTTTAACAACGAAAAGGAATCCTTCACTGGGGCAGTAGTTTCTTTGGACGCTAAAGTTAATCCCACATCCATTCTTGATGTTATCTCTACATCGGACCTCTTTAGCAAAACCCCTCGATTAATCGCCGTAGAAAATCTCCTTGCCGCTAAATTTGATCTATCAAAGTTAACTGCCCCTCCTGAAGACAATCTTCTCTTCTGGGAACCAAAGAAACTAAGCCCTAGTGAGTTAAAAAACTACCAAACCCACTTCCCGAGCCTCAAAATTATTGAGCATAAGGAAAATCCTATTGTCTTCAAGTTTCTCGACTCTTTGGTTCCTGGCAATACTTCTGTTGCCTTTCCTCTCTGGTCCACTTACTCTGCCTTCGAGCCCCCGGAACTAGTCTTAGTTATGCTTATCCGCCACTTTCGTTTTCTGCTTCTAGCCGCCTCTAATAGTTCCGAAGGCCCTCAAGATTGGCAAAATCTTGCACCTTGGCAAAAGCAAAAATATCAAAGTCTCACCAAGCGGTTTCCCCTTGATTCCCTTAAAAACCACTACCGGACTCTTCTCGAAATTGACTATCGGAATAAGTCCGGTTCCACTCCTCTTAACCTTCAAACTGCTTTAGAATTATTTATCCTTTCTCTCTAGCAATCTCGTGTGACAAATACTGTCAAACTGGGTAACATGAGAGAGTGGACATTAATACTGCCTTTAAACTCTTCGACATTCGTGGAAAATATCCTGAAGTTGTTGACGAACGCCTGGCCTATCTAGTAAGTTTCGCCCTCTCGGAAGCTTTTTCCCCAAAGAAAGTTCTTCTAGCTTCCGATGCCCGGCCTTCCTCACCAAAACTTCTTCGCTTTTTAGTCGACGGCTTTAAAAGAGGTACCGAAGTGGTGGCTATGGGCGTCGTTTCTACTCCGGAATTTTACTTTGCTGCCAGTGGTTTTGATCTCGGGGTTATTGTTACCGCCTCTCATCTAACTGAATTCGATAACGGCTTTAAAATCGTTGGCCCCCATGGCCTCCCTTTTGACGAGGGCCAGATAAGTACCCTTAAAAACCTTGTCCTCAAAAACCAGAAAGTTCCCCCGGTCGTCCCCTCTCGTCCTTTTGAGCAGGTGAATTTCGACGAGGCTTACGAGGCAGCGGTCCTTTCCCTCTTTGGCCAGATAAACTCCTCTCTTGTTCTTGCCTGTGATTTCAACCACTCTTCAGCTGCTCCTCATATAAAATCTGTCTTTGACACGCTTGGTCTAAATTACACCGAGCTTCCCCCCAGAGCGAGCTCCTTAAACCCTCTTCTTCCCACTTCTCAGGTTGATCTTGAAATGAGTGTTCTTGAGACTAAAGCTGATCTCGGCCTTATCTGGGATAGTGATGGTGATCGGGTAGTCTTCCTCGATTCTTCTGGTAAGTTAATTCCCCCCTCCTTTGTCATCGGTCTTCTAGGTCGTTTTGAGGTAAGCCGTTCCCCAAAGAAGAAAGTTGCCGTCGATATCCGAGCCGGTCTTATTGTTAGGGACTTGGTGGTTTCAGTCGGGGGTTCTTTAGTCGTCGAACCCGCCTGGCATCAGTTCCTTCAATTTGCTTTTGCCAAGGATCCCGAAATTGTCTTTGGTGGCGAAACCAGTGGCCACCTTTTCTTTTCTGATTTTGGCGCTCGGGACGATGGTTTAGTCGGTGCCCTAAAATTTATTACTTGCCTTGAAGACCCCGATACTCGCCTTCTTCTCGAAACCCTCCGCCGTCGCTATTTCGAAATTCCTGAAACCAATTTCCCGTGTCCGCCGGACTCTGCCAGTCTTGTTCTCGAAAAACTAACCGACTATTATAGAAGTAAGGGTTTTGAAGTCTCTATTATCGACGGCTTAACGGTTCAAGGGGACACTTGGCGGTTTAATCTTCGCCAAAGCGTTACCGAAGCCTATCTAAGACTCAATCTTGAGGCCGACCGAGAGTCAGTTGCTAGAATTATTAGATCCGAAATCGAAACCCTGCTAGAGGAAGAACTAAGAAGCTAAAACTGCCCGTGAATAAATACATCGCTTGGTTTGAAGAGGTCGACAAAGATAATACTCCCTCAGTCGGCGGCAAAGGCGCTAATTTGGGTGAGATGGTTAAAGCCGGCATGCCCGTCCCTCCGGGATTTGTCGTTACCGCCGAAAGCTACCAGACTTTTCTTGAGGAAAACAACCTTAAGCGTGAGATCCACCGCCTTCTGGATAACTTAAATCCCAATAACCCCGTTGAGCTTCAAGAAGCCTCCCATGCTATTAAAAGAAAACTCAATTCTTCCCCCGTACCGGAAGAGATTGCCCGAGATATCATCGCTAGTTACCTAAAACTCCCCCAAAAACTAAGAAAAGAGAAAGGCCTTCGCCGCATCTTACGCCTTGGAGGAGCTGAGCCCTTCGTCGCTGTCCGAAGCAGTGCTACCAGTGAGGACTCCAAAGAAGCCTCTTTTGCTGGCCAAAACGAAACCTTTTTAAATATTAAGGGCGAGGCTAACGTTGTCGACGCCGTTCGCCGCTGCTGGGCCTCACTATTTGAGGCTCGCTCAATTTTCTACCGTGTTCAAAATCACTTCGACCACCTCCGTTCAAATATTGCCGTCGTCGTTCAGGCAATGGTTCAATCAGACGTCTCCGGTATTATGTTCTCGATCGATCCGGTTACTAATAACCGCTCCCGCATTATTATTGAAACTGCTTGGGGGCTTGGGGAGTACATTGTCCAGGGTAAGGTCACTCCCGACCACTACGAGGTCAATAAAAGTGATCTTACGATTGTCGAACAGCGCGTCTCTCCTCAAAAAGTCATGTTTGCTAGAAATCGTCGGGGTGAAACAAGAGAGATTCCCGTTCCCAAAAAGCTTATAGAGAAAACTAAATTAAACGAGGAGGAGATTCGCGAGTTGGCCAAGCTTTCTAGGGCTTTGGAAACCCACTATTTTTTTCCCCAAGACAGTGAATTTGCCGTAAGCAGTGGGAAAATCTACATCGTTCAAACTCGCCCAATTACTACCATTAAAGATAACTCTGCTTCCGAGGCTGAGGAGGCGGCCGAGCGAAAAGAGGAGGGGAGTCTCGAACTCGTTCTTGCTGGTGCTCCTGCCAGTCCCGGGATAAAATCCGGCCCAGTCAAGGTTCTTACTTCTGCTGCCGAAATTAGTAAAATCCTTCCCGGCGACATTCTTGTTGCTCCTCAAACTAATCCTGACTTTGTTCCGGCCATGAAAAAAGCCGCCGCTATTGTCACTGACACTGGTGGTCGGACCTCCCATGCGGCCATTGTTTCTCGGGAGTTAGGCATCCCTTGTGTCGTCGGCACAGAATCGGCTACCAAGAAGCTAAAGACCGGGGTCGTTATTACGGTCGACGGTACCGAGGGTAAAGTTTACCTCGGTGCCCCGAAGCTTACCCGCTCTCACGAGGATCTTCTAAAAAAGACCGCTGTCGTCCCTAAATCTCCTTCTAGGGAACCTCTTAAAACCGCCACCAAGGTCTACGTTAACCTGGCCGAGCCGGAAAAAGCCAAACAGGTAGCGGCTCTCAACTGTGACGGTGTCGGCCTCTTAAGAGCCGAATTTATGCTCGCTGGTATCGGTATTCACCCCAAAAAGGCCATTGAGGACAAAAAAACTGACGACTTTATTGACCGACTTAGAGAGGGTCTTCTTACCTTTGCTCAAGCTTTTTACCCTCGTCCCGTGGTCTACCGAGCTACCGATTTTAAAACTAACGAATACCGTACCCTTAAAGGTGGCGATAAGTATGAACCCCATGAGGAAAACCCCATGATTGGCTTTCGCGGAGCCTACCGCTACATCACCCAGCCCGAAGTCTTTAAGATGGAAATTGAAGCTCTTAAATGGGTCCGCGAAAAGGAAGGTTTTAAAAATCTTTGGCTGATGATTCCTTTCTGCCGAACTGTCTCCGAACTAGTTAAAGTTCGATCATTAGTTTCCGATTTTGGTCTTCGGCGTTCCCCCAGTTTCCAACTTTGGATGATGTGCGAAATTCCCTCAAACGTCATTCTTTTAGATAAATTCATTGAAGCGGGGATTGATGGCATCTCTGTTGGCTCAAACGACCTGACAATGCTTACCTTGGGTGTTGACCGCGATAACGCTAGCGTTGCTTCCGAGTACGACGAGCGCGACGACTCCCTTCTCTGGAGTTTTGAAAAAATCATAAAAACCTGTAACAAATATGGCGTCACCTGCTCGATGTGCGGCCAAGCTCCTTCTGATTTTCCTGATTTAACCGAAAAACTCGTTGAAATGGGAATTACTTCGGTTTCCGTAAATCCCGACGTCGTGACCCGTACTCGCGAAATTATTTATGAAGCCGAAAAGAAGCTCGCCTCCCGTCGCTAGGGGAAATTTGTATGAAAATTGCCAATCTCTCCGCCCACAAAATTCTCGCCTCCGACAGTTCTGATACCATCGAGGTAACCCTACTTCTTGATAATGGCTCGAGTGTCACGGCCTCGGTTCCTGCTGGTATTTCGGCCGGTCAATATGAGGTTAAGAAAAACCCTCCCGACAAAGTCCTCGACGATTTCAA
Source organism: uncultured Gammaproteobacteria bacterium (assembly GCA_964554695.1). GTDB lineage: Bacteria > Patescibacteriota > Microgenomatia > JAMCZE01 > JAMCZE01 > CAZKPQ01. The sequence goes on from CAZKPQ010000026.1 coordinate 6,296, forward strand.
GTCTCTAGTTCCGATAATTTCTGGTCACGACTGGACACAAAGTTCTCTTGACTCCACCCTCTCTTCTTATGATATAGGAGGCAACGCTACTCTGGCTGTCTCCGCCGCTTTTTTTAAAGCCTCGGTCAGCTTTCCCGACACCCCTTGGCAACCAAAACTCTTTCTCCTTCTTTTCGAAGGCGGACTCCACGGTAATCGGAATCTAACTATCCAAGAGTTTTGCGTGGTTGAGGACACGATTCAGGCGGCCAAAGAAGCTTACCTGAAGCTTAAAAAACACCTTTTTGATCACGGAATCGAAACCACCGTTGGTGCTGAGGGGGCTTTTTCCCCAAAAGACTATGACAACATTAACGTTTTCAACTGCTTAAAAGAACTATTTCCCGATAAAAAACTGGCTGTCGATATCGCCGCTAGTGCTGGACTTTTTAGTGAAACTCTGGCTGTCAACTTAGACACCTTCCTACGCCACTACGCCTTTGCTTCGATTGAAGATCCCTACCCCGACGACGCCTGGGACAAATGGATTGATTTTACCGCCCGCCATGGCCAAGAAATATTAGTCGTTGGTGACGACTTAACGGTAACTAACCCCGAGCGGATTAAGCAGGCAATTGAAAAAAAAGCCATAAACGCCGTCATCATTAAACCTAACCAGATCGGTACCATAACTAAGGCCGTTGAGGCCGTTAAAGTTGCCAGGGACGGTGGACTTAAGATAATCGTTTCCCACCGTGGCGAGGAGACTGATGACTATTGGATCGCTGACTTCGCTAAATTCGTTTCCGCTGATTTTGTAAAGTTTGGGGGCATGGAGAGAGGGGAGAGGATTGCCAAATACAACCGTCTTCTGGAACTTGGGGTAACCTAAATCCTATGCCCGCCTGTCGGCATCTTTCCCAATCGACTGCTCCCCTTCCCAAAACTCCGACTGGTTGCGAAGAGTGCTTAGCCTCAGGCGACGGCTGGGTCCACCTTCGGCTCTGTCTAACATGTGGCCACGTTGGCTGTTGCGATTCTTCGAAAAACAAGCATGCTACGAAGCATTTCCAACATACTAATCATCCAACAATCCGTTCCTTCGAGCCCGGGGAAACATGGCGCTACTGCTATATCGATAACCTCTTCAGTGAGGATTAGTCTCTCAGTAGCTCGGTGGGGTAGGACCGAGTTGGGTGCGCTTTACAATGCAGAAGATTAATCTTCGGATATCCAAAAAATCTTGGCGAGTGTCGTTGATTCAAAGTTACTAGTTCTTCCAGCCTTAAAGGCCTTCGAAGCGAGAGCCCGAATAGGTATCTCCCTGGTAAATCACCCACTTCAAGTGAGAGTGGCTTTAAAGCTTCCCAGCTTGCCATGGTCAATCTTTCGCTCCTGAATACTTCTACCATTCCCATAATTCGTCCCCGATCGCTCTCGTCAATAACTACCCCCAATCGTTGAGCAGTAATAAAATCTCGTCTCGTCAACTGAGTAGCTGCATGAATGACGACCCCGTAGGGAGTCTTAAGCCCCGGATCCCAATTCAATACATGAACTGCCTTGTGGGGAAGCTCCTCCTCTTCCTCTACAAAGATTAGTCTGGCGAAGGGTAAGGGGACAGTTAATGTCCGGTATTCTGTCTTTAGATTAATCACCTACGCTTTTAGGCAGGTTCTATGTTTTGATCTAAAGGAATAGTTCTTGTTATTCCATTAGTTCCCCGAAGCTCTTTTGCTACAATTTTGCCTTGGCTGTCGAATTCATAGACAAGTACCTGTCCAAAATCAATCTCAATCAGTCCCGCATCTTGATCAGAAATATTTTCTAAGCGCTTAATTAATGCTCGTAGCGAGTTACCATGTCCCGAGACTAGGATATTTTTCCCTTCCTTAAGTCTTGGCAAGACTTCAGCCTCAAAGTAGGCAAGAACTCTTTCGTAAACATTTTTCAGGGTCTCCCCGTGCGGGAGAGGGAAATCCCAGCCTCGGTGCCACTTATCAAACACTTCATAACCATACGCGTTTTCAATTTCAAATTTATTTCTTCCAGTAAAGTCTCCGTAGTCACGTTCCTTAATTGCTGGGGTAACCACTCTCTCAACCTCCATTTGCCCCGTGGTCTTCAAAATTTCGTCTAGCGTCTCGGTGGATCTTTTCAGGTCTGACTCGACAGCTAGGTCGATTTCAAGATCTTTAATCAGCTCTCCAGCCGCCTGGGCTTGTCGTCTACCTTTAGGCGTCAAGCTGACATCGGTCCAGCCTGTCCAAAGTTCAAGAGCATTCCACTCTGATTCGCCGTGTCGAACAAGAATTAGTTTGGCCATAGTTTCTTCAATGCTATTTTTGTCCCCGTACTTAAATCGAACTGGTCAATTTGGTCTTTCTTTATCCATTCTATCCCAATATGCTCGGAACTTAAATTTAATTCTCCTTCTGAAAGGGTAGCCGCGAAAAATATTTTTACCATCTGAGCCTCCCGCTCGCTGCCGTCCTTAAATCGAAAGTTAGCAAATCGAACCGTCGAGTCTACCAAAAGGACTTCTTTGATCTCTACTCCTAAACCCGTTTCTTCTTTCACCTCTCGAATAGCTGCTTCCTGTGGCGTTTCTCCAAACTCAAGTATTCCCCCCGGAGTTTCCCAATAAATTCCCTCTCCTTTAATATCTGACGTTGCCTTAAGTAACAAGACTTGGTCGTCCCTTACAATGCACACGTGACAGCTGACTAGAAACGTTCGGCTGTTTGGAAGATCAATTAGCTCTCCCTTGACTACCCTATTTTGGTCAATCCTAACAATTCGGTCAACCGGCATTTTTTAAGTTAAAAAGTATC
>CAZKPQ010000027.1:0-8986 GCA_964554695.1 uncultured Gammaproteobacteria bacterium
TCTCATTCCTTACCTTACTTCTATTTGGTCTCTTCTTGCCAGGAACTAACCAACTAACCCTTCTTAGTCTCGATTTCTCTCCGCCGCTTGTTAAGGCAACCGAGTTTGATGACTTTGTCCCCTCGAAGTATCCTTACCAATCTGCCCTTGAACCCCTTCCACCATTAACTTCCCAAGGGGTAGCTATTGTGGATCTCGAATCTGGCGTTCCCATCCTTGAGATAAACTCCCACCTTCGTCTTCGTCCAGCCTCTCTAACTAAACTCATGACCGCTCTTGTCGCCCTTGATACCTATAAGCTCACCGATACTTTATCCGTTGATCGACTTGGTCAAATCGAAGCCGAATCCGAGATGGGCCTGGAAGTTGGTGATACCCTTACTGTCGAAGACCTTCTCTACGGCCTTCTTATTCCTTCCGGCAACGACACCGCCTATGTTTTAGCCGATAATCATCCGGCCGGGATTGAAGGCTTTGTCGCCGATATGAATAATAAAGCGGCTGCCCTTAGCCTTAAAAATACTTCCTTTGAGAACCCCGCTGGTCTTGATAGTCTTGATCATTACTCAACTGCGAGGGATATCTCTCTTCTTGCTACTGAGGCCCTTAAAAACCCCCTTCTAAGTCGGATTGTTCGCCTTCCGTCCGCTACTGTCACCGACACCACTGGTCAAAAAACCTACTTTCTAAAAAACGTCAATAAACTTCTGGGTACTGTTCCCGGCGTCGACGGCGTTAAGACTGGTTTTACTGAAGAGGCCGGTCAGTGTCTGGTTGCTTCCGTTTCAAGAAACGGCCACCGTATCGTTATTGTCGTTATGGGTAGTGGCGACCGCTTCGCCGAAACTACCGCTCTTGCTTCTTGGGTCTTTCGAAACTTCACTTGGCTTGACCTAGTCGGTAACTCTCCTATCTAAAACTGGTCTTGTTCTAATCTCAGTTACGTTAACCTACAATATCTCTCGTCTTCCGGAAGAAGCAATACCAGTAGAAGATACTATATTTAGATACGTTTCTTTCGTCTTCCTTTTGTCTTTCCAAAGTAGTAGTTTAATTCCACTGCCCGCTTTATGATCCAAAAAGTTGACATGCCGGTTTCGGTTCTCTCCCTCTTCGATCATAAATCGCGGAAAAATCTTCCTAAGAAAATCCTCTACGAGGGGAGAGAACACAAAATTACTCGTGTTGGCTATCACCATACCTTTCGGGAGGGCCGAACTCTTTATCACGTCTTCTCGGTTGCTTCCGATTCCATGGCTTTCCGGTTAGTTCTAAATACTGAAACCCTTGCTTGGCGATTGGAGGAGGTGCACGATGGGGAGGCAAACTAGTTTCCCCCCATTACCCTTTAATCCTAAGCCCTCCACCATTCTTCATTTAGATCTCAACTCCTGTTTTGCCTCGATCGAACAGCAGGCCGATCCGCTCCTTCGCGGAAAACCCATGGCCGTTGCCGCTTATGATTCTCCCCACGGCTGTATCATCGCTCCTTCAAGAGAAGCTAAAAAACTAGGGGTTAAGGTGGGCATGTATGTTCAAGAAGGCAAGCTCATCTGTCCTGGGTTAATCATTAAAAAGCCCGACCCCAATAAATACCGAGCCGTCTTTCTGGAGCTGAAACGTTTGCTCTCCGAGTATTCCTTTGAGCTAACTCCTAAATCAATCGATGAGTTTGTCTTAAATCTAGAAGGCTATCCCGCTTTTAAAAAAGGCATCTGGGAGGTTGCTCGGGAAATCAAACTTCGCATTAAAAAAGAAGTCGGGGAGTTTCTAACCGTCTCCGTTGGTATTGCTCCTAATCGGTTTCTGGCTAAAACTGCCGCCGGCCTTCATAAGCCCGATGGCTTAGACGAAATCTGTCTCGCTAACTACCATGATGTCTACTCGAAACTAGAACTGATGGACCTCGACCACATTAAAAGAAATAACTGTGTCCGGTTAAATAGTGCCGGGATCTACTCTGTCATGGACTTCTTCAACGCCTCCCCGGAAGCTCTTGTCAAGGCTTTCCACTCCGTTATTGGCTACGACTGGTATATGAGGCTTCATGGTTGGGAACCCGACGACGTTATCTTTGGCCGGCGGTCTTATGGCAACTCCTATGCCTTGCCCCAAGCTCTTTCAACTCCCGAACAGCTTGCTCCAATATTACAAAAGCTGGTTGAGAAAACCGGTGCCCGCATGAGACGCGCCGGCTATAACTGCCGTGGTGTTCATGTCGCCGTTCTTTACCGGGACAGTACTTTCTGGCACCATGGAGAAACCCAGCCCCAAGCGCTCTTTGACTCCCGGGATATTTATAAGATCGCCTTTAAGATTCTTTGTCACTCTCCCTATCGAAAGCCCGTCCATACCTTAGCCGAATCCTGTTTTAATCTAGTTAAAACTGAAAGTGATCAGCTCACTTTACTTGAGGACTTGGAGAAAAAGCGAAGTCTCGTCAAGGCTATCGATAAGGTTAACGAGAAATGGGGGCATTTTGTAATTACCCCGGCCTTAATGCTGGGCACCCAAGACAAGGTGCCCGACCGAGTTGCCTTCGGCGGAATAAAGGAATTGGAAGAAATCGTTCTAAACTAGTTTATGATCGCCTTATGTGTGGCCGATACGGCTTTATTCCATCAAAAAACTTCGTCGAGGACTTTGAGATAGTTAACGCCAAAGAATTTCGGTGGGACGCTGACTATAACATTGCCCCAACTACTTTGAATCCTATAGTTACGATGAACTCACCTAAGAAGATTCAATTGGCTAAATGGGGATTGTTACCAGTTTGGGCTAAGGATACCAGGGTCGGGTTCTCAACCGCCAATGCTCGATCCGAGGAAATTGATACCAAGCCTTCATGGAAGTCGTCGTTTCAAAATAAAAGGTGTTTAGTTCCCGTTTCCTATTACTTTGAGTTTGCTCATTTAAAAGAAGATCCCAAACAAAAAGTTGCCTATCTGTTTAAGTTAAAGGGTAGTGAGAACTTTGCCCTAGCTGGACTTTATTCAATTTGGAAAGATGCCGAAGGAACTGGAGTTCTAACATATACCATTGTAACTACTAACGCTAACAAACTGGGGGCTAAGGTTCATTCCCGGATGCCCGTAATTTTAAATATAAAAGACTACGACCATTGGGCAAATAACGACCATTTTGACCCGGTTGTGTTAAGAGATATTTTAAGACCGTATCCTGAAGAAGAAATGGAATCGTGGCCAGTTTCAAAAGAGGCAAATAATTCAAGAAATAACCAACCTAAAATTATTAAACCAGTAGCCGAAGTTCCAATAATTCCGTCTAAGCCCGCCTGGGAAGAAAAAGTGGGGCTGGAAAATACAAAACCTTCTTCAAGTTAAATTTAGCCGAAGAACAGCCATCAAAAAGTAACAACTTTCTAGACAAAGCGGGTCAATAATTCTTCGTTGACAGTCTGCGACTCTACCCTTAAGCTAAAGTGGATGACTGACAAAAAGAGCGTTTCTTTCGCTCCCTTCCTTAAAAAAATAAAAAACTTTTTTCCGTTTCAAAGCCCTCGCCACTTCCTGGCTATCTTCTTAACTCTTGCCGCCATTCTTCTGGTTTCTCTTGGAATTCACCCCTGGCAACCGGGAAACAAGATAGACCGTCTGACGGATATGGAGTTTCGGGTTCTGAGTGCCCGCCTCGAGGACGGTTCTGGCCAACCCCGGAAAATCATTATTACTTTTAATCAGCCCGTCAATCACGAGTCACTAAAATATGTCTTCTCCCTTCGACCAACCGTCGAGGGTAGTTTAACTCATGGATCTAGTGACACCGAGGCAGTTTTTGAGGCAACTGAGCCATTCCCAGAAGGCACCTATCTTTATCTCGAAATCGCTCCCGGTCTAAAAAGTAAAAAGGGTAAATTCCTTGTCGATGCTTATGCGCAATCGATCAAAGTCCCCCTAGTTAATGAACTAATCAGTTTCTATCAAAACAATGTCTCCGGCCGACTTCTAAGTTTCTCTTCCCACGATCCCATTAGTGTTGTCGTTGGTAAGTCCCGTCGAATAAAGAAAGCATACTTTTCGCTATATACTTCTGATTCCGCTAATCTTCTAGACTTTCTAGCCTACCAGCGGTCTGAAGAGACTAATCCTGGCGGTTACACCTACTCCCAAGAAAAATACCTTAAAAACTTTTTAGGCAAGAAACTTTCTTCTCCTCTCCAAACTCACGAACTTGAAACCGACGAGAAAACTCTCACTTTTAACTTAAAACCTGGCGTCTATTATCTAGAAGGCCAAGACGAGTACCGAAATCCTGTTAACGCTACTTTTCTAGTTGTTAATTCTTTTGGCACCCTCTTTCGTCAGGACGACCTTAAGCTTTATGTCCCCTCCTTTGATTTAAAGACTAATCGTCCCTTAGATGGTTCGACCAGGGTCTCTCTTTATAACCTCGAGGATACACCCCAACTTCTAGCCAGTTACGACTCAACCGGTCTTCTGCCTTACCAATTTCCATTTGGTCGCCGCCTTGACCTCATAATCGTCGACCGACCCGGTGAAGTCGCTGTTATCCCAGTTAAGCTTCCTCAATCCCAAGCCGATATTAACGTTAATGAAGACCTTGATTCCAAATCGGAATTATTCCTCTACACCGATCGGCCAATTTACAAACCGAAGGATACCGTTCGCTTTCGAGGTGTCGTTCGTAAAGACGGCGACGCACTTTATAGTCTACCTAGTGAAAATGAAAAAATCCGTGTTTGGCTCTCTGGCTTCGAGAAATCAATTGATCTAGAAGTTTCACTTAGCCCCGGTGGTATCTTCTCTGGCGAGTTTGTCCTGCCTGACAAGATTAAATCTACCCAGTATCTCTACGCCAGTGACAATTTGGACAAGGATAACTCCTATAGCAGCGGCTATGCCTACTTTGATGTCGAGGAGTATGTTAAGCCGGATTTTGAATTGACTTCTGAAGCGGACAAACCGGAGTCTATTGGCAAATCACCGTTAACCTTCCGGGTAAAAGGCAGTTATTTCTCAGGTCAACCTCTCAAAAATACCCCCATTACTTATTCTATTTACGCTACCGAGTTCTACGAACTCGAAAAGGCTGTCTATTCCCGAAACTTCAATGTCACTGCTCGTGGTGGCATGTGTGGTCCTTTAGGAATAGGTGACGAGTATTATGGCATCGTTGTTGACAGCGGTACCCTTACCCTCGATGCTAACGGCCAAGCGTCCGTTGTCTTCGATCCTGCCAAGATAAAAGACGATACCAGTCAGACGGTAACTTTTGTTGCCGAAAAAACCGATTCATCAGAGAATGAAATTGTCTCGGCCACAAAATCAGTCATCCACGCTAGCACCGCTAATATCTTTTTCCCGCCTATTACCAGTCGCTTTGCCGAGGGTGACTCAATCTCCTTACCCTTTTATGTCGAGGCTCTCGATGGTCAAAAGCTCCCTCAGAAAAACTTTAACTATCAGGTAGTGGTTGAAACTGGACGACCTGAAGAACTTATTGCAGGCGAGACTGCCACCGATGCAGACGGTCGAGGTACCCTTAAATTTACTGCCACCTCAAAAATGGTTGACAAATATGTTCTTGTCAAACTTGAGGGTACCGATGTCCAGGGCAATAAAATTAAATCCTCTCGCCCAGTTTATATCTCCTCCCAGAATGCCCCGACTAACTATTGGGAAAGGCAAAGCAAAACTTTTCTTAAAATCACCAGCCCCAAAAACTCCTTTGTCGTTGGCGACTCTGTTGAACTTCGTGTCTTCTCCCCTACGAATCTGACCGCCCTTCTTACCCTGGAACGCGGTCGAGTTTATAGTCCAAGAATTGTTACTCTCGCTGCTGGCGAAAACACTATCACTTTTCCTGTTACCCCGGAACTCTCGCCTTCAATTACCCCAGTCTTTAGTTTCTTTACTAACGGTCGCTACTACTCGGAGGGCCTGTCGTTAAACATTCCCGCTATGCATAAACTCTTATCGGTCGAAATTATTCCAAACAAATCTAAGTTTGATCCCTCCGAGACCGCTGAGATCACTATTAGGACGAAAGATAGTTCCGGCAATCCTGTTCCCGCCAGGCTTTCTTTGAGTCTTGTCGATAAAGCTATCTTTGCTCTGAGGAAAAACGCCACTCCCGCTATTCACTCGTCTTTCTACTTCTTCCGCTCGAGATCAACTAACGCTTCCTCGTCTCTTACTTCAGTCGGTATCGTTCAGTTTGGCGGCGGTAAAGGTGGCGGTGGCGGTTTCGGTGGTCCGACAAAACTCATCGACACTCTTTATTGGAATCCCACTCTCGTAACCGGTGACGACGGTACAGCCAAAGTCACTGTTCCCTTACAAAACATCACCACTACTTGGAAAGCTCAGGTTATTGCCTCGACCGCCTCAACCGATCTTGGCCAGGCCGACGTAGACATTTTAGTCGCCCGAAACTAGCTTTTCTGCTTCTTGCCTAGTGTAAAATACCCCTGTGACAGTTCAAACTCATTCCGGCCAAGAAACACAATCCCTTGGTAAAAAGTTTGCCTCTAAAATCGAAGGCGGGGGAGTCGTCGCTCTTTTTGGGGAACTAGGCGCCGGTAAAACCACCTTTGTTCAAGGCGTCGCTCAGGGTCTTGGTTTAAAGGAAAAAATCATTAGCCCCACCTATATCCTCATTCGAAGGTATAACTTGCCCAAAGTCGGGGAGTATTTCTATCACATCGACCTTTACCGCCTAGAGAACCTCGCCGAGGTTAAAGATATTGGCGTTGAGGAAATTCTAAGCGAAAAGGGGAGTATTGTTCTTATTGAATGGCCAGAAAAAATTACCACGCTTCTTCCCAAAAGCCACTATGAGGTAAAACTTACCCAGCTTGACGATACTATTCGCCAAATTGAAATTAAAAACCCATGAAACTTTATCTTGATACCTCATCCAACGAACAAACGATTGTCAGACTAGGTAAAAAAGAACTAGTTAAAGACGCGACTGTTCTTCGTTCTCAAGTAGTTCTTCCAATGATCGAGGAACTATTGAAAAAAGAAAACAAGACCTTAAAAGATATTACCGAGATTGAGGTCAACCCGGGACCCGGCAGTTTTACGGGCCTTCGCGTTGGCGCCTCCATTGCCAATGCTTTAGGGTTCGCCCTGAAAGTCCCTGTTAACGGTAAAAAGCCTTGGGAACTAGAAATCGTCGAACCTGTTTACGAAGAAGCCAAGTAGTTAAACAAGTAGGGGAATCTCTTGCAAAGTCGGAAAGGCTTTCCCAAAAACTTTCACTTTCTCTCGCCTTATCCTATTTTTGGCGGTATTTAATTGGGACAAACTCAAAACTGTCGGCAAAAACCGCTCTCCTCGCTTTTCCAATACCCCCATTCCGCTCCAAAAGTTAATTGTCGATCCTGGTGCCGATCGAACATGAATAGCCCAGCCCGGAGTATAAGTGTACCCAAGGGTAATCATGTCTTTCTCGTCCCACGGGGCCGCTTTTGTCGTCCAACATTCTGAACAGAACGCATCATGTCCTAAAGCACTGTCTAGAAGAAGCTCCTCCAAGTTTTTCGATTTAGGATCAAATAGACTATTTCTTTTTGCTCTTAATATTTTATACTCCCTTACTTCCCTAGGCTGCTTTAACCAGTCCTTTCTAAGTTCTATTATCTTAAGTTCCAAAAGTCGGTTAATTTCCTTCTTGGCAATATCATCACTTACCCGGGTGTAGCTAATCTGCATTCCTTTCGGCAAGTACTCTTTAAAAAAGGTTAATAACCTCTCAAACTGCTTGTCGTATAAATCAATCTCTTTCTGGGGAATCCTATTAACTCTTTCCTCAAATACTCCCACTGAAACAAACTCAAGAAGGACACCGTTTATATAGCCAGCCGCAATTGGACTAAGGTAGTTTCGAAGAAGGCAAATGGCAAAAACTTCCCCCCAATCTATCCCCGGAGCCGTTAGTAAGTACGGATTTTTAGTTGCTCCAAACGGTAGGGTAATGTGAATTGGAGCATCATGGTTAACTAAAAGATCAATCTTATCAATGACTTTCTGTTTGTAATCGGGACTAATGGCGGACGCTCGATACTTTGATGAACTGAGTTTGTTAAATATAAACTGCCGAACTCCCTCGTGGGTAATCGTCTTCCTATCTTCCGGTGTCAACCGGTAGCTTGATCTGGTCTTGACGAAGTCACCTAAGAAACGATCTAAATCCATAGTGGAAAGGGAAGGAGTTGAACCCTCGCCTGCTGCTTATGAAACAGCAATTCTGCCGTTAAACTACCCTTCCGCTGTTCTGAAAGTGATAATATAGCAACAATTATATGAACACAACGTCTTCTGATATGGTTATTGTTTACATTACCTGCTCTTCAGTTACAGAAGCAAAGAAAATTGGCCGGTCCCTTCTTAAAAAGAGACTCTGTGTCTGTATAAATATTTACCCCACTGTCCAGGCGATCTACTGGTGGCCACCTAAGGCCGATAAGCTCGAGGAAGAAACCGAAACAGTTCTTTTAGTTAAGACTTTGGAGGGTAAGTTTGAAGCTATTGAGTCGGAAGTTCGAAAACTCCAGACTTATGACACCGTCACCGTCTTTTCTTATCCCGTTACGAAAGTTTCCCAGAACTACTACAACTGGTTAGTCGGTGAGGTTTCTCGAAAGTAGACTTCCCCCGTAGAGAAGGGGACCCCTGCTTCTGATGTTTTTTTCGAGCATAGCCGAGCCTATTAAGCCCACAAGTGGGATCCTCTATATTAATAGGCCGGTCAGATGCGCCATAGTTGACTTCCCTGCCCTATAATGATATAGTATTAACTATGGAAACAGGTCGGAAGGTTCTCGCCGCCATCGTTGGAATTGTCATTATTGTTGCCTTAATTCTTCTTGCTAAGTGGCTCGGCGACAAAATTCGTGAACGGATTGTCGGTCCCACTGAGCCTGCACCTGTCGTTGAGGAAGTTGTTCCTACTCCAACTCCCATCCCCACCCCTACGCCAAATGGTAATTCCCAAAATG
>CAZKPQ010000028.1:0-8853 GCA_964554695.1 uncultured Gammaproteobacteria bacterium
GTGGGGGTTAGCAAGGTTACACTTTGGACACCACAAGCCATTAGTACTTTTTGGAAGCTTCTGGCACGAAGTGATCGAAGCAATTGGAAAACATATGCGGCTTCGACCGGAGGAACTTAAGGTATATCATATTGTAACCAGCCCTGACGAGGTGCTTCTTAAAATAAAAGCGATCGAAGCCAGTAGCCCACATGACTACTTAAAAACGAGGAACTAAGAATGGAAAACTTAAACACATACCTAGACTTGGCTAACCACCATCAAAACGCGACAGAGGAAGACGTCCGGACAGTCTGCCAGAACGTTGTTAGATATAAACTAAACGCGGCGTTTGTAAATCCGCACTACGTGGAACTTGCAAGGGAACTTCTAGGGGGAAATGGAAAAGTGGGAACGGTAGTGTCGTTTCCCTTAGGACAAGAAACACTGGCCCTGAAACAGGCGAGTGCCCGGGCGGCATTAACGAGCGGGGTGGACGAGTTAGATATATCTTTGAACGTGGCCTACATTAAAGAGGGTAAATGGCAGGAAAGCTTACTAGAAATGAAAACGATTGTTCAGGCGGTGAGGGAGATCTCAAGCGGAAAAATAGTGAAGTTTATTCCCGAGACTGGGTTTTTAACGAGCGACGAAATTAAAAAAGTAGCGGAGTTAATCTTAGAGTCAGGAGCAGACTTTTTTAAGACCACGTCGGGAATGGGACCGAGGGGAGCAACCATTGAAGACGTAAGGACAGTGCGGGAGGCTGTAGGAGAGAAACTTAAGATAAAAGTAGCTGGCGGGATTGATAGCTTCGCCGAGGCGGTGGCCTTTATCGAAGCTGGAGCAAATAGGATTGGGTCGAGTAAGGCAGTCGAGATAATAACGAAGGCGACCTCCTCAGGGGGTGGAAAAGGGGAATAGATTGAAGTGGGGCAGGAGATGTGGGACGATGAATGGGTATGGGGACAGTTAAAGTAATATGCGTAGGGGATGCGACCCAGGACAATTTCCTCTTTTTAAACGAGGCTAATTTAAACTGTGACATAAATAAAGAGGAGTGTGTGATTGGATTTAATTATGGAGATAAGATCCCGGTTGAAGAAGCGGAAGTAGCAGTGGGGGGAAATGCGGCTAATGTAGCGGCGGGACTTGTAAAACTTGGGATCGGGACAAAGCTAGTAACGGAATTTGGTGATGACGAGAGAGGAGCCTTTCTAAAGCGAGAACTTTTACGGGCGGGAGTAGATTTAGAGAACAGCCGAACGGTAGCTGACCGAAAGTCTAATCTTTCGGCAGTAGTCGTGTTTAAGGGTGAACGGACAATTCTTAGCTACCATGCTCCGAAAGAGGAAAAGGTCCTTGAACTCCCTGAAAGTGAGTGGATTTACGTAACGAGTGCGGCCGGGAGAGACTCCCGGGGAATATTTGAGAGGGCAGTGGAACACCCGGGGAAAATAGGGTTTAACCCGGCAAAGAGCGACCTATTGTTAGGAAAAGATCACCTAACAAAAATATTAGCTAGAACCGAAGTAATTTTTTTAAATCGGGAAGAAGCAGAAATTTTAGGTGGGGAGAAAGAAGTTTCCAAACTGGGGAAAGTGATTAGTAACCTTGGACCAAAGACGGTAGCGATAACCGACGGCAAAAACGGAGCGGATGTATTTAAGGGTGAAGAAAGCTATCATAGCCCAATTGCGAATTTTCCACTAGTTGAGGCAACGGGGGCGGGGGACGGGTTTACAAGCGGATTTCTGGCGAGTTTAATCTTGAATGGTGAGGATTTAAAAACGGCTCTTTTATGGGGAGTAGTGAACTCGGGATCGGTAGTAGCAAAAGTTGGGGCGTGGGCTGGGCAATTGACTACCGATGAAATTACGAGATATCTAGAAAATAACTCTTTGACCGTAAATGAATAAAGCTGGAGACTGGTTTAAGAAAGCAAAAAAGGAAAAGTTTGCCATCGGGGCATTTAACGCTGGGTCAATCGAAACACTAAAGGCAATTGTAGGGGCAGCTGGGAAACTACGGTCGCCGGTAATGGTAGAAGCATCACCGGGGGAAGCCGAGTATTTTGGGATGCGGGAGTTAGTCGGAGTAGTTCGGGCTCTAGAACAAAGCAACGGAATACCGATTATTTTAAATCTGGATCACGCGAGAGATTACGAAGTTTGTCGCCAGGCGATAGCTTTTGGCTTTGACTATATCCACTTTGATGGGTCGAAGCTAAATCTTACAGAAAATACGGAAACGACAAAAAGGATTGTCGGAGAAGCGCACGAGAAAGGAATTCTAGTTGAAGGGGAGATTGATCAGATTCTAGGAAGCAGCGCGGACCATAGGGCGGACGCAGATGGCTACCGAAAACAAATGAGTGATACAGGCGGCTACACCAAACCGGAAGAGGCAAAAAAGTTTGTCCATGAGAGCGGAGTAGACACGTTTGCGGCATTTGTAGGAAATGTCCATGGTCTATATCCCGGACCGAAACGGATAAATTTGGGATTACTAGAAGACATAAAAAGAGAGATTCCGGAGACATTTTTGTCTCTTCATGGAGGAAGCGGGATACCGGAATCGGATGTTCGAGCAGCATTAGAACGAGGAGTAGTGAAAGTGAACGTGAACTCGGAGCTGAGGGTGGCTTTTAGAGATACCCTAAAAGAGATACTGATGGGGCCGGAAGGAGAAGAAGTGGCGATTTATAAGATGATGCCGGGGGCAATTTCGGCGATGCAAGAGATTATTGAAGGAAAGATTAAACTATTTGGTAGTAACGGAAAAGTATGAAGGTCGCAGTAACCAGAAAGATACCCGGACCGGCGATATCAACACTTCAAGAGAAGGGGTATGAGGTGTTGGTTAACCTGGAACCAAGGGTTTTAGGAGAGGAAGAATTAGAGAGATTTGTAGTTGGGGCGGACGGGATACTATCTCTTCTAACTGACAAGGTTACAGCCAGAGTAATGGAGGCGGCTGGGAAACAACTAAAAGTAATAGCCAACTACGCGGTAGGTTATGACAATATCGAACTAGCAGCGGCGAAAGAAAGAGGAATAGTAGTAACAAATACGCCCGGGGGTTTTGAGTTTTCGGTGGCGGAACATGCGATTGGACTTCTTTTGGCAGTAGCGCGAAAGATTATTCCAGCGGATGAATATGTTCGGGAAGGAAAGTACGTCCAGTGGGAACCGGAACTGTTTATGGGGACGGAGCTTCGAGGAAAGGTATTTGGAATAGTCGGGATGGGAAGAATTGGGCAGGCAGCGGCAAGAATTGCCAGAATGGGACTGGGGATGGAAGTTTCCTACTACTCGCGCAAGAAAAATGATGATATGCCGGCGGATCTTGCGGCCCAATATGTAGATAGTCTTGATGAACTTCTAAAGACGGCGGATGTGGTGAGCTTGCATGTGCCGCTGACCCCAGAAACTAGGCACATGATTTCCCGAAAAGAATTATCGGAAATGAAGAAGACGGCGATTTTAATAAACACGGCAAGAGGGCCGATTGTTGAAGAAATGGCCCTTGTTGAAGGACTTCAGAAAGGGTGGATTAGTGGGGCGGGACTAGATGTATTTGAAGACGAAACGAGAGAGCTAACGGAATCGGAAAAGGTGCTGTATGGGCTGCCGAATGTGGTTTTAACCCCACATATCGCCTCGGGGACGACGGAGGCTCGAAGCGAGATGAGCCGAATGGCGGCAGAAAATATTGTGGCCGTTTTGTCGGGTGGGGTGCCGCCAAACGTGGTGAGTTAAAGGGTGCGATCCTGGCTAGGGCTTAGGAGACAGGAGGGTGCGGGGTGGGGGGGTAAGGGAAGTGGAGGAATCGGGTTCGACAGCGTGGGCTGAAGGGGTGCCACTGAGACTGGGGCCACGAACGCTGCCAATTCCAGCAGACATGGCTACTTGGGCAGGAGTTGATTCTGAGGGTGGCTTTGAGCCTTTTGTAAGACGGAGAAGATCTTGAGGGCTAATTCCAAATCGGAAAGGAGGCTCATGACGATCGGGCTGGGCCATAGGGATATTGTTATCGTCATTGACTCTTTTGTCAAAGGTTAGCTTGGGTTCTTCAAAGAGGAGGGGTAAATTGCTACACTTTTAGGCGTGAATCTGCCCAGAGTTGACCAGGTTGAAGTTTCCGACAAAAGAGTCTTAGTACGAGCGGATATTGATGTACCAATCAAAGATGGGAAGGTAGCAGACGAGACGAGACTAATAGCCATCTGGCCGACGGTTGAGTTCTTGCTTTCGAAACGAGCTAAGGTAGTCGTAATGGGGCATTTAGGAAGACCAGGGGGGAAAAGAGTAGAGGAATTATCGAGTAAGCCGGTAGCCGAGTGGATAGCTTCGAAAATTGGGGGAAGAATAAAGGAGGAAGCGGGAGTTACCCCGGGATATCGAATTAATGAAAAATTAGTTGTCTTAGAGAACCTGCGGTTCGACTTACGAGAGGAGGCTAACGACGAAAGCTTTTCAAAAGAGCTAGCAAGTCTTGGAGAAGTCTACGTTAACGATGCGTTTGGCGTAAGCGAGCGAGCGCATGCTAGTCTGGTAGGGGTACCAAAGCTTTTGCCCCATGCGGCGGGATTTAGGTTAATGGAGGAGGTAGAGACAATAGAGAGGATAACTTCGGAACCAAAACGGCCATTAGTAGTAGTGATCGGAGGAGCAAAACTTGAGACAAAGATACCAGTTATCTCCAAGATGGCGAAGTTAGCCGATACGGTAGTAGTTGGGGGAAAGCTTCTAACCCAAGTTATGATGGGAAGCCCCTTAATGGCGGAGGAGAAGGTAAAACTTCTTCGATTGACTGGTGATTTGAAAGACACTACACTGGAGTCGATTGCTAAGGTTGAGCCGATACTTGCGGCGGCAGACGAAATTATTTGGAATGGACCGTTGGGTATGGTAGAGGATTACACCTATCAAGTAGGAACAAGAAGAATGGCAGAATTTATTGCCGGAACCAAGGCATACAAGATGGTTGGTGGAGGGGATACGGTCGGGTTTGTTAATAGGCTGGGACTGACGAGCAAATTTGATTTTATTAGCACGGGAGGAGGGGCGATGCTAACACTTTTGGCAGGCGAAAAACTGCCGGGTGTAGAAGCACTACTTTTATAGATGGTGAGAGTAGCAATTAATGGTTATGGAAGAATTGGCAGAATTGCCCACCGGGTGATTCTGGAGAAGTTCCGAGACAAGGCAGAAGTGGTGGCCGTTAATGGGAGTGACTCGACGGATATCACGGGCTGGGCAAATCTTTTAAAGTGGGACACGGCTTACGGCATCTTGTGGGGGCATGAGATTAAAAGCGAAAAGATTGAAGCGGAAGGTGAAGAGAATCCCAAAAAACTTGGTAACTTAGTGGTGGACGGAGTAAAGATCCCGTTTTTTAGTGAGAAGGACCCAGGGAAGTTACCGTGGCGACAGATTGGAGTAGATGTCGTAATTGAGGCAACCGGAGTATTTACAACAGCAGAGAAGATTGAACCACACCTAACACAAGGAGCCAAGAAAGTAGTGTTGTCGGCGCCAGCCAAGGACCACACGATTAAAACTTATGTGTTAGATGTTAATCTAAGTTTGGAGAAGACGTTTTCGGGGGAATTAGTAAAACCAAGTGATCGAGTGATTTCAAACGCGTCATGTACAACAAACTGCATTGCGCCAGTGGCACAAGTAATGGTAAGTAGGTTTGGAGTCCTGAAGGCAATGATGACGACAGTGCATGCTTATACCTCAGACCAGAAGCTTCAGGATGGAGGACACAAAGATCCCAGGCGGGCAAGAGCGGCGACCCAAAATATTGTGCCGACGACGACGGGGGCGGCGGAAGCAGCGGCCGAAGCGGTACCGGAATTAAAGGGACTGTTTACGGGAGTAGCGATTAGAGTGCCAGTAATCGTAGGATCGCTGTCGGATTTTACGTTCCACCTGAAAAGGGAAACAACAATAGAAGAAGTGAATGGAACCTTAAGAGAGGCGGCGCTTTCCGGCCGATACCGAGGAGTTTTAGAAACGACGGATGAACCACTAGTGTCGTCCGACGTAATCGGGAATCCACACTCGGCAATTGTGGACTTAAGTTTAACGCAGGTGGTTGGGAACACGCCGGGGGCAAAAACGGGGGATCTAGTTAAGGTCTTTGCCTGGTACGACAATGAGTGGGGATATGCTAACCGATTAGTGGAAGAAGTGATTTTGGTTGGTAGCTAGATCCTAGCCTTCAAGAGAGTATTCATAGAAGTGTTTGCCGGTATAGTCGGGTAGACTTTCAGAATAGATGGTAAGTGGCTCAATGTCGTCGTCTTTGATATGGCCGACCTCGGCGGTGAACTTGCTATAGCCACGTTGTTGAAGGGCTTGGTTGAGGTCATCAATTAAAGAGTCGGTATCCAAATTTCCTCGTTCGGTGGGATCAAGGTGATTGAGGGGGACGAAGCCAATGCAACTTTGGTCGGGCGACCGAAGGACCACGGCCTCAGAAACGCGTTTACCTTCCGAGTGAATGGTGGCAACTTCTTCGGTTGAGAGAAGGGCGACTTTAGGAAGTTCCTCGCCCTGGTCGAGAATCTCGGCTCCGGGGAAGCGGGAGGGTTCACTGGCGGGTTCGGGAGAGCGGGCGAGGCGGATAAGGGCCCGAGGAATATCGGTTGGAATAAGGACTTCGAGATCGGAATCCTCAGTGGGATTTTCCAGGTACTTAGCTAAGCTTTGACTATCTTGCCAATACTGCTGAGCGTACTCCTTGGCTAGCCGGGGGTTAGAGGATAGCTCGAGAGAAGCCTGAGAGTAAGTGTCGAGACTGCAAACACGAGCGGTCTGAGGGTCAATAGCGATTTCTAGAACGGTACGGGTTTTGGCGTCGTGAGAAAGCTGACTTGGACTAAGGCGGGGATCGTGGGGATAGGCAAAGATGCAATCGGTTCGATCAATTGGGACCCCTTGCTCCTGGGCGGCGGCATTAAAGATTTTCTCGATTTCGGCAGAGGAGCCAGTTTCACGCTTATTGCGCTGACGGTTTAATCCGTCCCGGGAGATTTTAGGAAGTTCGGTGTCGTAGACACTAATATAGACTTTGCAGTAGCCTTCGGGGATGTCTTCCTGGAACTCTGCCAGGGAGGCTTTCGCCAGAGCCTGTTCGGTGGCGTGGGCTTCGGCGGTAGCAGATTGGAGCTTATCCCTAAGCTTGGTGAGTTCTTGGAGCTCAGTGGAGGAGGGGGCGGATGGGGTTCGAGGAAGAGGACGAATGGTGACGGGCTTATCCGGAGTGGGAAGGGGATGAGAATCGTCGAGTTCGGTTTGGATTCCAGCCTCGGCCTCAGTAAGAGGAGTGGTTTCGGCCATCGCGTATTACTTTTTCTTTGAGCGGGCTTTTTTGGGAGCTTCGGAGGCACTTTCGGATTGATCGGTCGGGGATTTGCCCGTGTCCTCGTCGTCAGGGATTTGAGTCAAGATAAGAAAGAGGATAACGCCAGCTAAAACCGAGGTACCAAGAATAAACCAGTTGGTGGGAATAGAGTCCAGAAATGGCATACTAGTTTTTAGTCTAAATCCCAAGTGGAAAAATTTCAATATTTAGTTTAAGAGAGTTGAAAAAATAGTTAAATTGCGGGAGGATGGAAGGGTGAACTTTAGAAATGCGGTTAAAGTTATTGGGGCGAGCCTAGTTCTAGCCCTAGCGTTAACACGAGGAACAGTAGTTGGAGCGGTAGAGTTAGCAGTAGATATTCGGGCAGAGCAGAAAATTGACTACAGCTTAGCGTATCCGGGGATGCTGCCAGATCACCCACTTTATTTTTTGAAAGTGTTTAGGGATCAGGTAGTCTTAATACTAATTAGAGACGAAAAGGACAAAGGATTTTTTTACCTCTTACAGGCAGATAAACGAATAGCGGCGGCCGAGAAGCTGTTTTCCCTTAGAAAAGACAAAGTCGCCGGGGTGACGGTGGCACAAGGGATGGAGTATTACGAGAAGGCAGTCGAGATAGGGGTTCGAACTAAAGATTCAAACTTGGTTCCCAAACTAGCAGTGGCGGGGGCAAAACACAACGAAATTTTACAGGAGTTAGAGAGAAAGGCGGGGAAAGAGGAAAAAGAGATTTTGGGGAAAGCTTTGAGGGACAATGAGAAACAACGGAATCGAATAAGAGAAGTTATTATCAAAGAATAGAAAGTAAGAGAATTTCCGCAGATTTACCACGGTAGGCACTAAAAATTTTTGTGACCAGCTTTGAGATAGTTCTTTCCTGTTGACAGGCAACATGTGGGGCCCTACCTTATTAGAGGTCACTAAATGTAGTGGCCTTACTTTTTTAATACCCGACCGAGACGAGAACTTAATTAAGAGAAGATACAATGAAATGTCCATACTGCGGAAACGATGAAACAGAAGTAGTAGAGACGAGGGACGGAGATGGAGCGACAAGGCGAAGGCGGGAATGTAAAAATTGCGGGAAGCGGTTTACGACGTATGAGCGAGTAGAGAATGTTGAGTTAGTAGTAATAAAAAAGGACGGGAGACGGGAAAAGTTTGACAGAGAGAAACTTAAAAGGGGAGTAGTGAGGGCGACCGAGAAACGGCCGGTGAGCCAAGAGATTATCGAAGAGATAGTCAGCGAAGTAGAGCAGGAGTTAAGAAATAAAGATACGACGGAAATTGGCAGTAAAACGATTGGAAACCTAGTTTTAAGAAAATTAAAGAAATTAGACAAAGTAGCATATATTCGATTCGCGAGCGTTTATCTAGACTTTGATGATTTAAAAGATTTTGAGAAGTTAATTGAAAAGTTAACTTAAAAAGAAATGGCATTAGCTGAACCTACCACCCAACTAACAGAACCAGTACCACCAATTATTCGGCCAG
>CAZKPQ010000029.1:0-8743 GCA_964554695.1 uncultured Gammaproteobacteria bacterium
ACTCAAAGGAGAATCCGTACTCTGGGTTTGAATAGGTCTTCCACTCCTTGATTTCTCTGGTTTTTCTATTGCTAGATGAGTCTTTCTCTCCTTCGTCAATAGTCACGCACCTATTTTCTAAGCAAACCGGCTTTTCGGCGCAATACTGAAGACAAATACCCTGACCAGGGTCAAAAAACTTCCGATTGACTGGACCACAGCCACACGTCTCTACCACACAGTCGCTGTCTTGTTCACACCGAAGCCTTTCAGGAACGGCCGACCTATCTTGTTGAGCTCTGGCAAAGTAGACAACCACAACCAGAAGAACAGCCCCTAACACGATAACTAGTCCAGTTAGATTAAATCCAAGGCGAAGCTTCACGGCTTTATCTTACTCCAAATTACTCGAAGCATATACTGGTTTATAAATCCCAGTTTTAGAAGGCGATTAACTATTAGAAACCGTAGCCAGTAGGGGACTAGTCTAAGCTGCCAAACGCTCATTGCTAGATTCAAAAAATATTTCATTCTCATTCCGTTTAGCCATTCAATAACCGTCTTCGGATTTCCCTTGACCGCAAAAATCATTGAGTCAAGTACTCCGATGTCTTTAAATCCTCTGCTAAATATTTCTTCTTTAACCGCCCAAAAAACATCTGGATATGGCCCAAACGCATCGTGGCACACTACTACTCCGTCTTCCTTAAGTAAAGGAAGCCAAATTCTAAGATCTTTCTTGGCAAACTTATACTCGTGTAAACCGTCTACAAATAGTAGTGAAATCTTTCCCCCCCATTTTTTATTTGCCTCTTCCGAACCTTTTCTTATCGGTTCGACAAATTTTGTCACTCCAAACTTTTCCAGATGTTTCCTAAAATTAGTAAAAGTCTCCCGGTGCTCTCTTTTCCCGGCATGGGTTATGCCCAGGTGAGGGTCAATTGCATAAACCCTTCCCCTGCCTTTCTCTTTTACCCCGAGTGCCAGAAATATCGTCGACTTTCCCATAAAACTACCAATCTCAACTATCGCTCCCCGATTGGCTTCTTTTTGAGCCAACTCACAGAGGAGTAGTCCTTCGTTTTTTGATAACCACCCGGGTATCGAAAGAATCTTGTCTAAAACTCGCTGTTGCATTTTCGTCCTCGATAATACTAGTATGGTTCGCCAATGGGAAGCGCGTCTGAGAACCAAAAACTAAGCCCCGATCAGAAAAAAGCTGTCGAGCACAAAACTGGTCCCCTTCTTATCGTCGCCGGCGCCGGAACCGGCAAGACTACCATTATTGCTGAAAGGGTTAAATGGCTCATTGGCACAGGCCTTGCAAAACCCGAAGAAATCCTTGCCCTTACTTTTACCGAGAAGGCCGCCCGCGAGATGGAAGAGCGGATTGATATCGCTCTCCCCTATGGCACCTTTGGCCTCTTTGTTTCCACCTTTCATTCCTTTTGCGATAAACTCCTTCGTCTCGAAGCCCTTCATGTTGGCCTTTCCCCCAACTTTAAGTTAATGACCGATGCCGAAACCTACCTCTTCGTTAAAAAAAACTTTTGGAAGTTTGACCTTAGCTATTTTCGCCCTCACGGAAACCCTTATAAGTTTATTGAAGGTCTAACGACCCATTTTGCCCGCTTAAAAGATGAGGATGTTACGCCAGACGACTATCTTCTAATTGCTAACGACCAGCTTGCCAAAGCTAAAAAGTCTTCCCCAGAAGACCTCGAAAACCAACAGAAGTTCCTCGAACTGGCAAAGGCCTACAAGCTTTATGAGGACCTGAAGACCACCGAAGCGGTCATGGACTTTTCAGATCTTATCTCTAACCTTTTAAAACTCTTCCGAACCAGAAAATCGGTCCTAGCCCGTTACCAGTCCCAGTTTAAATACATCTTGGTCGACGAATTTCAGGATACTAACTATGCCCAGTATCAGTTAGTAAAGCTTCTTGCCCCACCCGATAAGAGTCCTAACCTCACAATCGTCGGGGACGATTCCCAAAGTATCTATAAGTTTCGGGGTGCCGCCATCTCCAATATTCTTTCCTTTATGAAAGACTACCCCGATGCCGAAAAAGTTGTTTTAACCGTTAATTATCGCTCGTCTCGTCCGATCCTCGATTCCGCCTATAAATTAATTAAACAAAATGACCCTTATACTTTAGAAGCCCAGCTTGGTATCTCAAAAAACCTCACTCCCGGCCGAAAGCTTCCCGAGAAAGATATCGAACTTCTTTACGTCGACCGCGTTGAGGAGGAAGCCGAGAAAGTCGTTGAAAAGATAACCGAAATCAAGAAAAAACAAAAACTAGCCTTTAAAGACTTCGCCATCCTTCTTCGGGCCAATAATCATAGTGAGCCTTTTGTTAAGGCCCTTGAGAGATCCAAAGTCCCTTACCAATTCTTGGGACCGGGTATGCTTTTTCGCCAACCTGAGATAAAAGATCTCATCGCCTACTTAAAAGTTCTCTACGACTTTACCGATAGCCTTAGTCTCTACCGCGTACTCTCGATGCCAATTTTTGATCTCTCCCAGCGGGATATTACTCTAGCCTTGGCAACTTCCCGAAGGGCTAATCTCTCGCTTTTTGAAACTCTTGAGAAAGCTGACCTTCCCGGTCTCTCGCCCGATTCCCGCAAGCGTTTAGAAGACTTTGTTGCCATGGTCCACCGCCATCAAGAGCTTATCCCCAAGGAAACTGCCGGTAGCCTTCTATACCGCTTTTTAGAAGAAACCGGTCTTCTCAAAAAAGTTGTCAGTTTCTCTACGGTCTTTGATGAAAAACGAGCCACCAATATGATGAAATTTTTCGACCGTCTAAAAAGCTTTGAAGCCACCCACGAGGATTCTAGTGTCTTTGCCGTCGTCGACTATCTAGACCTGGCGATGTCTATGGGCGAATCCCCGTTGGCCGCCGAAATTGACTGGTCTGAAAACGACGCTGTTAATCTTCTAACCATTCACTCCGCTAAGGGTCTCGAGTTCCCGATCGTTTTTCTAGTTAACCTAGTCGAGGGTCGCTTCCCATCTAATAGCCGTCGTGAGCCAATCCCAATTCCCGATTCGGTCATTAAAGAGCTTCTCCCCGAAGGCGACTATCACCTCCAAGAAGAACGCCGCCTCTTTTATGTAGGTATGACCCGGGCTAAACAGGAGCTAATCTTCACCGCCGCCAACTACTACGGCGAAGGTAAGCGCGTCCGAAAACTTTCCCCGTTTGTTTCCGAATCTCTTGGGGTTGACTCATTTGAAAAAACTCCCTCTGCTACTTCTTCTCAGCTGCCGCTTTTCGAATGGTCCCGTCCAACTGTTGCGGTCGACGGTAATGCCGAGTTTAAAACACTGGTAGATTTTCTCTCTTATTCGGCTATCGATACTTTTAAAATCTGTCCTCTGCACTATAAGATTCGAAACATCCTCCATGTTCCAGTTCCTATGACCGCCGCTCAATCCATCGGTAACTCTGTTCATCTTGTTCTCCGGGCTTTCTTAGATCAACAGCGAACCGGTGCTCTTACGGGTAAAAAGAAAGCCGACCTTATTAAAGCCCTTGACGATCTTCTCCTGGCTAATTGGATAAAGGAAGGTTTTACAAGTTCTCGCCACCACGACGAGTCTTTCGAGAAAGCCCGCAGCTTCCTTACTACTTATCTTGAAAGTGACCTCCATAAGGACGCCCACCCTCTTTATCTGGAAGAGCAGTTCAAATTTTTTATTAGTTCAAAAAATGGTTCTAATCCAAAGCCTTTAAAGTTAATTGGCAAAATTGATCGTGTTGACGACAGGGGAGGCGGCAAGATCGAAATCATTGACTATAAAACTGGTGCTAATCCGCCAACTCCGAGTGAAATTGCCAATGATCTTCAAATGACTATTTATGCCTTAGCTGCCGCTAATCCCGGAATCCTCAAAAAAGACGTTTCTGACGTCACCCTAAGTTTCTATTACTTCGATTCCGGCAAAAAGATTAGTACTTCTAGAACGCCCGAGTCTCTTGAAAGGGCTACCTCGGAAGTCCTTGCTATCAGAGACGAAATCGAACGCTCTGACTTTCATTGCACCAACCCAATCTTTTGTGCCAACTGTGAGTATAAGATTCTTTGTAATGACTAAAGTACTTGGCGGGGTAGTCGGAGAATATAGATTGCGCTTCCTAAACACATGGCAGCCATTACTCCAAACAAGGCGTCGAATCCGAAAGATGCAGCAATGATAGCTCCCATGGTGGCGCCCCCGGCTTGAGAGAAATAATTCATCGCCTCCCACACCCCCCACTGCCTTGCTACCGCATCCTTCTTAAGGTGTTTGCTATAAACTGCATCAAACGCTGGATCCCAAATTGCCACTGCTATCCCAGCCATAATCTGCGCAATAACGAGCATCCATATTTCAGACACGAAGATATAGAATATAAAGACTCCCCCTAAGAGTGCATAGCCAACCGATACAATTAGTTCGCTTTGCTTGAAGCCATCACTAAACTTTCCCGATACTAACACCACGATTCCTGCCGTTACAGCCAGTAGCCCCGTTGCTAAACCAGTCTCGATAATATTCCCCCCGATTCGTTCAACGAATATTGCCCAAATGGGCACAATCATTGCTAGGGCAATCGACACTAAGCTATTGGTCGCCAAGAGAATCTTCAGTGGCCTATTGAGGGGGAACAGCTCGGTGAAGTAGTGGCCAAGACGAGATGTCATCTTAAGTAAGCTTTAAGATTAAGATACTTCCATCTTAGCTTATCAACTGCCGAATATGGGTAGTACGCTAGCGATAGGGGAATATCAACCGTTTTTGGGAAGCTAACCTCCTTTCCGCCTAAGCCGATCTTTAACCGGTAAAACCCCCACCACGGATCCTCTTCTGTTGGCTTATCTTTATAGCTTCCCCAAAGATCGTAAGTAGTACATTTAAGCTTCTTCCCTAGTTGGATAGCTCGCCAGTGGAGAAGTTGCGGGGCCATTAATTGCCGGAATTCATAATTTGACCCCCCATATGGGTAGTAGAGAAAGTCTTTAAATTTGAAAAGAACAATCGATGCAATTACCTTTTCCTCAAAGTATGCATTTAAAACATAGACCATCCCTTCCCCCCCTAAAGTTTCCCAAAGTTTTCGGTAGTAATTTTTACTATGAGCATAGAATCTTTGCCTTTCCTCCGTTTTCATAAGAACTTCGACGAACTTATCCATCCCTTCACTGTCATTTTCCACCCTTACCGTTACTCCCTTTCTTTCTGCTAGTCTTATGTTGTAGCGCGTCTTCGGATGCATTCCGGCTAAAATTTCCCCCTCGTTTCTCTCCAGATCTAGGTAAATTGTGTGTCTTGGTTGAATTGGTTTTCCTTCTACGCCTAAGCTTCCTCCCTTCTCATCCATTCCAGGGTCAATCTTAAAAAAGATCGCTTTCTCTTGCCGGGCTATTTTTTTAATTTCTCCCAGTGCCGCTCTTGTCGGTATCGGTCCCCTTGGCAGGTAGCCAATTGTCCAAGGTAGGTAGGGGAGTCGGTGAATAAAAAACTGATAAGCCCTTATTAACTTACCCTTCTCAAACTCTCCTATTCGGAAGACTCTATTTACTCCTCCAGTAGCTTTCTTAAACTCTCCCCATTCAAACGACTGAAGTATATGTTCTGCTCCCAGGTTCTGTGTAACTCTGTCTTCTATTAAAGAGATCTCCATTTCCAAGCCTATTGTATCGCCAATTTGGTTGCTTAGGGAGTCTCTTTGTGCTACGCTGAACTTGTATGGACCTGAAAACGGTTTTTTCTTCTGTCGGTGGAAAAATCGCCAAAACTGATTCCTCGCCTGAGAAATATCTTGCTGTCAAAATCTCTTCAACTAATATCATTGCCACTGTTTGGTTTCTTGATGGTGGCACCATCCATATTGGTTCTGTCGAAGGAAGCGAGATAAAAGCGGCTTCTTGGGAGGGTCTGCTTAAGGCCGCTGACGAAGCTATCTCTGCCGCCACCACTTCCTCCGAGGCCGAAGTAACTAAAGTCATCTTTGCCGTTCCCCTAGATTGGGTTCATGAAGAAAAGATTCTTCCCGACCATCTCAAAACCCTTCGCCGTCTTTGTAAGGAACTTGACCTTCTCCCTCAGGGCTATGTTGTTCTAACCGAAGCCCTAGAGAATTTCTTTAAGGATCAGGAAGGGGCTCCTCTAACGGCCGTTCTTGTCGGTATTGATGGCGACAAAACCACCTTGACTCTCTATCGTGCCGGCAAAAACCTCGGTACTGTCCCCGTTGGCCTGGAGGACCTCTCTCCCTCGGCCTTCCCCGAAGCTTTGGAAAAAGCCCTTAAGCGCTTCCCGGATGTCGAGGTTCTGCCAGCTAGAATTATGATCTACAACGGCCGAAGCGATCTCTCAAAGGTGGCCGAAAAGATCACTGCCTATCCGTGGACTCAAAAACTCCCGTTCCTCCATTTCCCGAAAGTCGAAACTATTCCCGCCGAGTTCGTTGTTAAGGCTGTCGCTGCTTCGGCCGGCCGCGAAATGGGCGGCAAGATTAATCTTGAATCCGAGGTCGAAACCTTTGCTACTTCGTCTGAAGAAGAGAAGAAAGCCCCCGCTCCCTCTGCCGAGGAAGAGCCCGTCCCCTTTGTTTCCGAGAAAAAAGAACTTGAACGTGAAGCCGTCGAGGAAAGTTCCAAAATCGCCTTGGCCTCCGAGCTCGAAGAGGTTTCCGCCGAAGAGGCCGGTTTCATTGCCGGTGATGACAGCTTCAAAGAACTCGAAATTCCTGTTCATCCCCATCCATCTGTAAAATCCCAGCCGGCCGCTTCTTTGGAAGAGCTTCCTTTTTCGAAAGCATCTCATCCGTCCAAATCTAAATTAGATCTTTTCTCGGCTATCTTCACCCCTCTTTCAAAAGCTTTCGCCCGCTTGCTTCGCGTCTTACCCTCGCTTATTACTCGTTTTCGCCTCCCTTTGCCCAAGGCCTCTACCCATCCCCAAGTTGGGGTAGCTTCTTCGAAGTCCACCTTTCCCTTACCCCGATTTCTTATCCTTCCCGGCGTTCTTCTACTTCTTTTTTTCGGAGCTCTCGCTTCTGGCCTTCTTCTTCCCAAAGCGGCGGTTCTGATCTACGTGTCGCCTAAGCCCTTCTCTCATACCCTTGAGGTAACTATCTCGACTGGTCCGGATGCTTCTCCTGGTGCCAAAGTCATTCCCGGTGAATTTGTTAAATCTACCCAGATGGGTACCAAGAAGGGTCTTGCTTCCGGTTCTAAGTTGGTAGGGGATAAGGCTAAAGGGGCCGTTACCATCTATAGTGTTTCCACAGCCCGGACTTTTCCCGAAGGCACCACTCTCACTGCCGATGGTCTCAAGTTTACCTTGGACCGGGAAGTTAAAGTTGCTTCCGGCGATGCCGTTACTCCCGCAACTGCCAAGGTGGATGTCACTGCCGGCGACATCGGCGAAAAATATAATCTGGCCAGTGGCGCCAAGTTTACTATCGGTAACTTCTCTTCTTCCGAATACCTGGCTAAAAACGATTCAAGTCTTACTGGCGGCAATAGCCACCAAGCCACCGTTGTCACCAAGGCCGACCAAGACCGTCTTCTGGCTAGTCTTACTACTGAGTTAACCGAAAAAGCCAAAGAGGCCCTCAATGCCGAACTGTCTGATGGCGCCACTCTACTTCCTAATGCTATTACCTCCGTTACTACCAAAAAGGTCTTTTCTAAAGATATTGATGCCGAAGCCGACACTTTTTCCCTTGACCTGACTATGGACTTCCAGGGTGTTATCTTTAGCCACGAATCTATGGTTGAGCTTTTCAAGACAACTTATGCCTCCGATATTCCTTCTGGCTACAGTCTTTCGCCATCTTCAGCGACTCCGACTGTTAAAACTGCTAAAACCGATAAGAATGGTAATTCTATTCTTGAAGTCACTCTCGACGCTAAGCTTCTGCCGGAGATAAATGTTTCCGATCTTCAGGATAAGCTCCCCGGCAAAGGTACCTCTGCCGCCGAGAAAATAATTCTCGCTACCCCAGGTGTCAGTCGGGTAAATTTTGACGTTACCCCTAAATTCCTTGCCTTTTTCTCGGGCATTGCCCTTCCTCTTAGAAAAGAAAATTTAACTCTCGAAGTCGTTTCCGATTAACTGCCTATGGCTCTTTATACCTACATAAAAGCTCGACCGGGTCGATTTAAAATTAAATCTCCCCGAGTGCGGACTCCCTTGGAAAGGCGACTTGTTGGCATCTTCTCTGTTTGTCTTCTCGTTTTTGGTATTGCTCTTATTGGCCAAGTCATCTTTCCGATTTTCGCCTGGTACGTCGTTACCCTTCCCACTTACGCTACTGGCGTCGCCTCGCCCCTAGCTTCTAATTTCCGACCCGAAAACTCTCCCGTCTTTCCGGCTCTCGTTCAGGCCTCGGAGTCAATCTCTCCCTCAACCACCGACTCCTATAAAGCTTCATCTTGGTTTTCCTCCAAAACTTTCGAAGAAAACTCAAAGGTCATCACCTATGCTATTAGCATTCCCAAACTAAAAATCGAGGACGCCGTTGTTAAAGTTTACGCTGACGACTTAAAAAAATCACTTATTGGCTGGCCAGGGAGCGCTCTCCCTGGCACGTACGGCACCAATATTATCTTCGGTCATTCCGAACTTCCTCAGTTTGCCAATCCCAAAGATTATGGTGGTATCTTTACTTTTCTAATGGATCTTGAAAACGGCGACGAGGTCTATATTAATTTCGACGGCATTCGCTATAAATATGAGGTTGTTTCCAAAAAAGTCG
>CAZKPQ010000030.1:0-8707 GCA_964554695.1 uncultured Gammaproteobacteria bacterium
CGCCCAGGTTATCCAAACAATTGCTAAGATATCCGCAATCGGCAGGACACTATGTGGTCCCATAAATTCAAAACTCCACCGGATCTCGTCAAATCGAATTACCCCTCCCCCCAGTGGGTTATTTATAAACGGGATTCCCACTCCACCTGCTACAGCTAGTGTGGCTGCCAGAATATTAACCCCCAGTCGTATGTATGGGTGGACATCCCGGTAATCATCAATAAGTCCCACAAAAACTAACAATAGTCCACCGAGCATTATTCCCACAATCCCCTTGGTTACTGGAATAAAGATCGCGGTTGCTGCCAAGATCCCAAATAAAATTGCCAGCCCTCCCGCTCGTGGGAGAATCCGGGGGTCTGTGTGGGCTGGGTGTGGCCTTTTAGTAGGATCGTCAATTAGTCCAAAGTAGTTAGCAATCTGTATCACGGCTGGTACCGAGATAAACGCTAAGATCCCGGCTACCAACATTGGCAGTATGCCAATGTTTTTGAAAAGCGGTAAAAAGTCGTTCATAAGAGAAGCTTAACGATATTAAGAACTGTCACCACTGCCAAAACTGTTGCTAGCGTTGCCGTCCCAAAAAGTAGGTAGGACATTACTTTATCCTTCGGGTGAAGTATTGCGCCCAAAAGAAAATCAATTATCCCGAATAAAAAAACGCCTCCCAAAGGTAATAGTAGGTATTCTCTTCTTGTCAGCTGCTCCTCTCCCCAGTTTAAGCTATAAAAAAGCGGCACCTCTTTTGGCAAACTCGAAAGATTCACTGCCACAATTACTGCCGCTCCCACCAGTGGCAACAACCAAGTGCTAAAAAAGAGCCAAAATATTCGGTCTGAGGTAGCGCTCCTCGTCCACCGACGAAATTCTTCTGATTCCCGAAACTCTCGAAAGCGGTTAATGACTGGTGACTGCTTATTTCCTTTACTATTTCGGCTGGTGAAACTTGCCATAACTAAAAACCAAAAAGTCTTCCTAAAACTAACTATCCTTCTAGTTTAGCGTAAATCCGTCTAATACCGGCAGCTACACCCTCTTCTTTAATAATTTTAAAGTTTCCCAGCTCTTTCGTATTCTCTACATGAGGTCCACCGCACACTTCCCGGCTTACCTCTCCAAAACTATAAACCGTCACTTTTTCTGGATAGCGTTCTTTATAAAATGCTAGTGCCCCCGAGTTAATTGCCTCTTTATAGGACATTGTTTCAACCTTCCGTTCAAGGTTTTTATCAATTTGACTATTAACAAACTCTTCTACCTTTGAAATCTCCTCGCTTGTTAATTTCCCGCTGTGAGAAAAATCAAACCGCAGCCGTTCACCGGTAATATTTGACCCTTCTTGTCGGACATGTGTTCCCAAGACCTGTCTTAGGGCTGCCTGAAGTAAGTGAGTAGTTGTATGGTATTTTGTAATTGTCTCAGATTGATCGGCAAGTCCGCCCTTAAACATTCCTGCCGAAGTGGTTCTGGAGAGTTGTTTGTGTTCTTCCAAAAGTCTTTCGACCTCAGAATAATCTCCCTTCCACTTTAGATCATCCCGGATAATTTCGAGTGGTAAACCGTATGAAGTAATAAAGTGAAAGACCTCCTTCGGACTGAGCGTCTGATAGTCCGGCCCTTCTCCCCATTTCTGGCTGCCAAAGGTAGCCTCTCCTTGGGGTCTAGAAAGCAATAATTTATGCCAGGCATCGTAGCCTGTCTTAATAATCCGAAGGAACTTCATATCTTCGTCGTCAATTACATGTTTTAAATCAGACACCTTTTGCAGTTCTGGATAATCATCGAGATAATACTCGACGATTGGGTCGACGATATCTGAAAGTTTGTTTAGGTGATTGCCCCAACGATACTTCTGGACGATTGCCCGTCGTAATAGTCGTCGAAGAACGTAGCCCTGGTTCTTATTGGCCGGCAAGATTCCATCAGCCATTAGGAAAACCACCGCCCGCATATGGTCAGCAATTATCCTGAAAGCCCTTTTAATTCTTTGATCACCCGAGTCGTATTTAAAGTTAGGAATCAAATTTCCCTCAAGCTGTGAAATTATTAAGTGCAGAGCATCTATTTCAAATATGTCAGGGCTATCGATTACAGCCGATAGTGTCCTTTCTATACCTCCACCAAAATCGACATTCTTTTTTGGTAATTCCTTGAATTTATAATCCTCTACTTTCTGAAATTGCATAAATACTGAGTTTCCAATTTCAAGATACCGGCCACAATCACAATTGGGGTGGCAATATTGACCAAATTTCGGATCATGATCAATTTGTGGAAACTCATAAAACACTTCCGAATCTGGTCCGCCCGGTTCTCCAACAGGCATTTTCTCGGGAGGACCTGATCGTGACCACCAGTTCTTTTTAACATCGTACGAGAATATACGAGCATCGCCCATCCCCGTTTGGGATGCCCTCTCAAGTG
This sequence comes from uncultured Gammaproteobacteria bacterium, assembly GCA_964554695.1. GTDB lineage: Bacteria > Patescibacteriota > Microgenomatia > JAMCZE01 > JAMCZE01 > CAZKPQ01. The sequence goes on from CAZKPQ010000030.1 coordinate 2,425, forward strand.
ATTCGAGTGAACGCTCCTTGGCGTCAATTCCATATCTTGCAAATAGTTCTTTCCAAATTGAAATAGCTTCTACGTCGGGTCCCATAACTCCCCGATCAATAATTGTATATCTATCATCACCGCTAAATACTGTCACGTATATTCGCTCTGGCTTTAAACCAAGGATTTTGACTAGAAATTCGAAGTACCAACTTAGCTGATCTCGTTTAAAGTAGTCACCAAATGACCAATTACCAAGCATTTCAAAAAAAGTCGTGTGACGATTATCGCCAACTTCTTCAATGTCTTCAGCCCGAAAACATTTTTGACTGTCAACGACTCTTGTACCCAGTGGATGCGGCTGTCCTAAAAAATAGCTCAGCAGTGGCTGCATTCCCGAATTAGTAAATAGAGTGGTTGGGTCATTTTCGGGAACAAGAGAACTGCTCGGAATTATTGCCGAGTTTCTTAGGGACCAAAATTCAAGATATTTGTTTCTGAGTTCTTTGAGTGTCATTCATTTAAAAAACCTCATCCTAACTCCGACTCCTTCGGAACAAGGACGAGGTTTCTCGTGGTACCACCTTGTTTTATGCTTATTACCTTTTTACGGTTTGGTCCGGACAGTTCGTCACTGTCAGCTCCCGGGTGGCTTCCGCCGTTATGCGGATTCTTCCGATCAACGCTTTTATGCTTCTATCCTAGCACTTTGGCCCCTTTTTCGTCAAACTAAGCCTTCCGTCCTGATTTAGTCGACTTCCCAGTTTGTTTCCGCCAGTGCTTCTGAACTTTCTTAACAACCGAGTCTTTAACGCCTGTTCCCAGTTTCCTTACTTCATTCTGGAGTTCTCCCGCCTTTTCTGAAGCATTTTCGTAACCTTCTTTTAAGTTTCCTTGGGTTCCTTCGATAACCTCATCTATTTTTTCAAATGCTTCCGGGTACTCCTTTCGTAGCTTATTTCTAATGTCCTTTCCTCGCTTTGTGCCAAAAAGAAAAGTGATTCCCGCCCCAGCTGCTACTCCGAGAATAATTCCCGCTAATAATCCTGTTTGGTTCTTTGACTCAGCCATTCTATCCCTTACCACCTTTCCTAAGGATACTTTTTAAAATCGCTCCACCTTTAAGTCCCATAAGCATCATCGATACTAAGTTAATAGGCCGGCTAATTGACTCCGAAATGCTACCCGTGTCATCGAGGATCTTATTAGTTTTAATAACTGTCTGGCGAAATTCTTTCAGAATAAGGTAGACCTGAGAGAAGACTACCACCAGCATTACCGTTACCACTACCACCACAAACGCCAAAAGTATCTGCATTGGATCCATTATGTCCTCCATTATCAAAAAATCCCCCTTTAAAAGCAAGTTTACTGTTCTAACCGAAGGTTCCGAGTTACGACACTTTCCCTCATAAACCGATTCGTTGCCTTAATCGTTATTGTGTTTAGACCCGGCTGAAGGGGTAATTTTGTTCGGAAATTTCCATTCTCATCGACACTCACTTGTTGTTCGTTAATTGCTACTACGGCGTCTGGTGTCGTTTTGCCGGCCACTTCTATCTCCGACACATTGACCACCAAATTGTTCTTCGGTGTTTCTACCATTAGACTTGGTGAGCCGGCAATTCGGAGATATGAATACGCAAGATAAGCGATAAAAACTAATACTAAACTAGCAATCGAGACTATTGTTATAAATTGGGGCGTTAACCGAAAACCCCGTTTCGGCGTTGATCTCGTGTCAGGAAGGACTTTTGCCTTTTCCTCTCCGTACTGCCTTCGGTAAAAGGCTAATGTGTCGTCCGGCGATAGCCCAAGGTAGCTGGCGTAGTTTTTGATAAATCCCTTAGCAAACGTTCCTGGCGGCAATTTTTCAAATTCATTTTTTTCCATTGCCTCGATAAACTTGGCCCGAATTCGGGTTGCCCTTTCCGCCTGGGCTATTGTCAGCCGTCGTTTCAAACGGGCAGCTAAAAGGATCTCTCCTACAGTTGTCATCAGAGGTTAAGTTGTCGGTCCGCTAGTGGGGGGAGACTGCGAACTCCGATCTCGGTTAGCAAAATATTCATCCGCATTTCGCACTAGAACATCTCTTGGCTTACTGCCTTCTCCGGGCCCCACAATTCCCATCTCTTCTAATGTGTCTAGGATTCTCGCCGCTCGGGCATAACCAATCGATAATTTCCTCTGAAGAAGTGACGCCGACGCTCGGTCATATTGACAAAGCACCCTAATTGCCTCATCAATTAATGGATCTCCACCATCCGTAGTTACCTGCTTGCCGCCTGGCCCCTTGTGGTAGCCCATTGGCATGCTCGTTACCTCCTCGGTATACTGGACCGGCCCACCCTTGCTCTTTAAGAAATCAACTAGTCGATGAACTTCTGAGTCCGAGATAAATGCCCCTTGAATTCGGCTTGGTTTTGATTGATCCGGTGGTATGTAAAGCATATCGCCCCGTCCTAAAAGCTTTTCTGCCCCCGGACTATCAATAATTACCCTGGAATCAATCATGCTGGTCACGTTAAAGGCAATCCTACATGGGATATTAGCCTTAATAAGACCAGTAATAACATCGACACTCGGTCGTTGGGTCGACAACACTAAGTGAATTCCCGTTGCCCGGGCCATCTGTGACAGTCGAACAATCGCGTCCTCAACTTCGACTGGGGCAAATAGCATTACGTCAGCCATTTCGTCAATCACGATAACAAGGTAGGGAAGTGCTTGAAAGCCAGCCAGCTCATTATAGCCTTCAATATTTCGCACCCCGACTGAAGCAAAAAGTTTATATCGGCGCTCCATTTCCGCCATCGCCCATTTAAGGGAGGAAAGAACCTTATCCACTTCTACAATAACCGGTGTCAAAAGGTGGGGGATACCGTTATAAAGTGACAGCTCCACTCTTTTTGGGTCAACTAAGATTAGTTTGAGTTCATTCGGCGAGTTTCGGAATAGTAAGGAAGCTAAAAAGGCATTAATACAAACCGACTTTCCCGATCCGGTCGATCCAGCAATAAGAACATGCGGCATCTTAGAAATATCGACCGCATTCGGTTGGCCGGAAACATCGAGTCCTAAGGCAACTGTTAATTTACTCTTCGCGTTTTGCACTTTATCTGATTCCAAAATCCTTCTAACTGTTACAAACTCCGGCGTTCGGTTAGGTAGTTCAATCCCAACTAGTGACCTTCCCGGGATTGGAGCTTCAATCCGAATCTGTCCCGGTGCGGCTAGCGCTAACGCAATATCATTCTGTAAAGTCGTGATCTTTGAGAGTTTTGTCCCCAGGGCAATCTCCAGGGCGTACTGGGTTACCGCCGGACCCTTATTTACCTCAGCTACTCGGGCCGTTATTCCAAACGATTCCAATGTTTTCTCAATTATGGCTGCGTTCTGCTTAATATCTCCTCGGTCGGCTGTCCCGCCTGCTGAATCTGAAAGAAGTGATAGGGACGGATATTCCCAAATCTGGGTTTCGCCCTCCTCGTTTTGAATCACTCTTTCACCGAGAGTTGCTACCGGTACCTTAACTCCCGCTGGTATAGTCTCTTTTTCTTCTGTTACTTTATTATCTTTAATCAGAGGTTTCCCATCATTTGTCGTTGGTGTAGTTGCCTCTGCTTGTTTTGTCTGGTTATCTTTGACAAATACCGGTGCCGGTTTTCGTAGGTTTCCGAAGTACTTTTGGAAGAAGCTAGAGATCGCCTTCACTGTTTCTTGAACAATCGAGATCGCTTCTCCTAAAGAGACATTGAAAAGTACTGTCGCTCCAAACAACGCTACTAAAAGTAGTACGAAAAATACCGCAATCGATAGAGGAACGAGGCTATAAATCGTCTGGAAGATTATTTGTCCAATATTTCCCGACTGGGATAACCCAAGAAGCGCTATTAAAATTAAAAAGTAGCCAATAATACTATTCGGCTTGGCAAATCCTAGCTTAACCTTGGAGAACAACAGTCCTACTTGAATAAGAGAAATTGCAAAAAACGCCGTTCCCCAACCAAACTGATTGGTAAATCTCTCGCTAGTTGATGCCAGTATTCCTTCGTCTGGTGCAAAGCCGGAGATGATTAAAAGACCAGCTAGTCCCAACAGCCCGATCGAAAACAAGGAGTAAACTGTCTGTTTCTTGAGCTTAAATTTAACTAATCCACGTCGTCTCGCCATTATTTATTTCTCCCAGGCCCGAAGTTTAAAGTCTAGGCAGGAGTTATGATAATTTTATCATTAAATCGCCGCTTCTGTTCTTCTTAAGAGAAGTTTTAAATCTCAACAATCACTGGCAAAATTAATGGTCGGCGGCGGGTTACCTCAAAAAAGAATTTCTCTAGTTCTTCGATAATCTTTCCTTTAAGAAACCGCCATTCCGTAAGCCTTGCTCTGTCCTTATCTAGAATTGATCGAACCACCTCTTTTGCCTCTCCCAAAAGCTCATCTGCCTCCTTTACGTAGACAAATCCGCGGGAAACAATATCCACATCTCCGACAATCTCGCCCGTCGCTCGCTCAAACGGTACCACTACCATTACAAACCCATCAGCAGACATTGTTCGCCGGTCTCGAAGAACTACATTTCCAACGTCGCCGACTCCTAGTCCATCAACTAAAACATTCTTTACTTCTGTTTTCCCGGCCTTTTTCACCCGGCCATTCTCAATTTCAATGATCTCTCCTTCCGTTGGAATAACAATTTGCTCGTCTTTATAGCCCATGCTCCGGGCTAGCTGAGCGTAGTGTTTTAAGTGCCTAATTGTCCCACCAATTGGCCAAACATACTTTGGTGAAACCAGTGACAGCATCAACTTCAGTCCATCTGCTGCCTCATGTCCCGACACATGCGCATCGTCTAGGATCGCGGAGTAAAAGACTTCTGCTCCCACCTTAAAAAGTGTATTAATTAGGTCGTCAATTGCGCCTTCGCTACCGGGAATTGGATCTTGCGAGAAAAGCACAAAATCTCCCTCCTCAATCTTTATCTTATGTTCCCCGTTTGCCATTCGCGATAAAGCTGAGTTAGGTTGTCCTAAGGCCCCAGTAGCAATAATCATCAGCTTATTAGCCGGGTAACGGTTTGCTTCTTCAACATCGACTATCTTGTCTTTCGGCAGCGTTAAATACCCTAGTTGTGACGCCACCGTTGTGTTCTTGTCGACGCTTCTTCCCGCAAAGACAACTCGTCTGTCATGTCTTTGGGCTACATTTATTGCCTGCTGAATCCGTGAGATGTTTGAGGAAGTGGTCGTAATAATAAACTTCCCCGGACACTTCTGAATTTGGGCCTCAAACGTTTCCTCGATCTTTTGTTCCGACGGAGTGTACCCCGGTTTCTCTACCCGAACACAGTCCGATAAAAGAAGCGTTACTCCTTCGCTCCCAGCTTTAGCAATTTTTTGCACTTCGGTTGGATGTCCATCAACTGGGGTCCAGTCAAACTTAAAATCCGACCCGTGGTAAACCGCCCCCGCTGGCGTCTTGATTACTAGGTTTGCCGCATCTGGAATTGAGTGGGTAACATGAATATAGCTAACTGTAAAATCCCCCACCGTTATACTTTTGTCATACGTCGCTTCTTGAAAGTCTGCTTTAATCCCAGCGTCCTCGCACTTTATTCTTGCTAGCCCAATTGTTAGTTTCGTTCCATAAACTGGTACTCGTGGTAATTCCGGCAAAATATACGGTAGCGACCCCCGGTGGTCTTCGTGCCCATGAGTCAAAAAGACTCCCCGGATCTTTCCCATCTTATCCCGAAGGTAAGAAATATCGGGAATGATAAGGTCAATCCCCGGCATATTCTCATCCGGAAATCCAATCCCGCAGTCAACGATAATAATGTCCTTTTGGGTTTCATAAACATGAAGATTTCGGGTTACTTCCACTCCCCCTAAAGATATGATCCGAAGCTTATTACTTGGGGAAGTCAATTTCTGCTTTAGGGGTGGGTGAGTATTTTTAAAATATGCCATTAGTGTTAGATAAGTTTTAGTTGTTCTTCCTCAGCTTTCGCTTTCGTCGGTGTTGTCGTCTCTAATTTTACCTCAACCCTAGCTATTTCGTTACCACCCTTTAAAAGTGTAGGCAATTTCTTAAAATCCTCGAGAAATTGTTTCATCACTTCTCCTGCTCTAAGGGCAGCTGCCGGGTGATACATTGGTAGTACGATAACTTCTTTACCATTCCAATTAACCTGTCTAGGTTGTCCGTGGACCTTACTTATGCTTATTCCTTCTCCTAGGAATTTGTACATCGAATATCGACCAAGCGTAACAATAATCCTTGGGTCAATTACTTCAATCTGTCT
>CAZKPQ010000031.1:0-8646 GCA_964554695.1 uncultured Gammaproteobacteria bacterium
TTGTCTATCAGGGTAATTCACTTCCAAATGACCAATATTGGTCGAATAAAGAGAACGGCGGGGCTCCACTAGAACTGGGGGAAGACGGATTGTGGCTAAATGTGACGTTCGCAAGGTTTGATCCAACTTGGGAGCGGTTCTATGGGCGGATTATTCGGCTTGCTGAGGGAGGAACAATACCCGAAGAAGCAATTACGAGACTGTATTCAGTAACGACTAATGGCATCGCGGGAGCCGTTTATTACCAGGGAGTGCCACCCAACTTTGCAGGGGAGCCGGCACATACCTATGCGGCAGTTTGGCTGAGAAACAATAACTACTATAAACTTAGCTTTAGTGCCTTCAGCAAAGCGAATTTAGATAAAAATAAGGGGACGTTTGACCAGATTGTTGCGAGCTTCAGGCTATATTAGAGACCAAGTTGATCAATAGGAGGAGAATCATCGGGAAGGTCTTTTTTTGGGCCGTTTCCTAAGGTTTTAACACCATCAACCTTAGAACTTAGACTTACAAACTGGTTGGCGACCTTATTCATGGCGGAATAGGAGTTGTTGACGTGAGTTTGAAGAGTTCCTAAGAGCTCACCAAACTTAGTAGTTTCAGTATGAATCGCTCGAAGGGATTGCTGAACACCCTTTATCTCAGCGGCAATTTGTTGACCTTCAAAGGAAAGAAGGACGGATCTTAAGAATGCGTAGAAAGTTGATGGCGAAACGGGCATCACCCGACGGTGGTGGGCGTAGTCCATAAGATTGGGATTGTCACAGTTAACGATTTCGTAATAGACAGCCTCGCTGGGGACGTACATTAAAGCAAAATCGACGGTGCCCTCGTCGGTTAAGATATATTTTTTGGAGATTTCGTCGATTCGGTCTTTGACGTCACTACAAAACTGCTTCTTAAAGCTGTCCCGCTCTTTTTCAGTCTCAGCACCCATCATTTTCTTGAAGTTTTCCAAAGTAAACTTTGAATCAATGGGAATTATTCCAGAAGAAGTTTTGATCGCGGCGTCGACCTTAACGCCAGATCTAAAGGAATACTGAAGATTAAAAGTTTCCTTAGGGAGACTTTCCAAAAGGAGTTCCTTTAATACCTGCTCCCCTAACCCGCCCCGAAGCTTAGGGGAAGCGAGAAACTCTTGGAGATCTTTCATACTCTTACCGATCTCGCTCATCTCGCCAATGGTTTTAGCGGACTCGGCCAGTTTGCCGTAGATTTGGCGCTGGGCAGCGAGCATCTCTTGAGTCTGCTTGAAAAGAGACTCGTTAATAGTTTTAGAGGAAGAAGCGAGACTTTGGTTAAGAGACTTGGTGGTTTCGTCCAAGCGGTGCTCCATACTTTTTAGCCACTCGAGAAGAGAGGCGTCCTCTTTAGGGACAAGAGAGACAAGGCGGCGGTTAAGAAAATAGATTATGGCGAGGGCGGCAACAAAGACGGCTGTTAGAATGATTAGGGAGCTAGTTTCCATTGAGCAGGTAAGCCTAAACTCTAAACTTAAAACACAAGGATGTTTAACATATTTTGGCGGCGAGTGCAAAAGTACTTACAGATAATTAAAGCTATTGTCGTGGTTTCTTCAGTGGCAGCCTTAGGGTATTTGGTTGTTAATACAAGCCCTACGGTACCGACAATAACGATGTTTGCGTTGACTTTGGAAATCCTTTTTCTAACGCTACTCTCGGTTTTTTTGGCGACCCGATCAGCCTTTTTATTGTCTCTCGGGGTAGTTTTTCTAGTTTTTCTAAAAGCAGTTGACCTCCTCTCGTTAGTCAACGTCGGACTATTTGGACTGTTTCTGGTTTTGTTGGGGGTGTACCTTTATAAAAGGGAGTGATAACTTTCTGGCCCTTAGGATGGGGGGAGTGCTAAAATCAGCTCACAATGAATGAACGAAATTACTATCAAACGACGACACTACCTTATGTCAACGCCGAGCCACATATTGGCTTTGCCCTAGAGATAGTGCAAGCAGACGCTATTGCCCGCTATAGACGACTCCTTGGGGAGAAGGTCTTTTTTAATTTTGGAACAGACGAACACGGCAAGAAAATTTACGAGAAGGCGGTTGAGGAAGGAAAAGATCCACAGCAGTATGCCGACGAATACGCCGTGAAATTTGAGGCACTTAAGGAAGCCCTGAATTTAAGTTATAACAACTTTATCCGGACGACTGACCCTAAACACATTAAGGCAGCGCAGGAATTTTGGAGAAGGTGTGATAAAAACGGGGACATTTATAAGAAAGCGTATAGGGCCAAATACTGCGTCGGGTGTGAGCTTGAGAAGACGGATTCGGAACTAGTTAATGGTCGGTGCCCCATCCACCCAAATCGAGAACTGGAAATTATTGAAGAAGAAAACTACTTTTTCCGTTTCTCGAAGTATCAAGAGCCACTTTTACAACTTTATAACGATAACCCGGAGTTTGTTATCCCTGAAGAAAAGTTTAAAGAGATAAAAGCCTTCGTTAGTAAGGGGCTTCAAGATTTTAGTGTTTCCCGGCTGAAAACGAAAATGCCCTGGGGGATTGCCGTACCGGGGGACCCGGATCACGTGATGTTTGTTTGGTTTGATGCCCTGGTGAACTATGTCTCGGCAGTTGGCTGGCCGGATAACAAAGATGAGTTTTCTAAATGGTGGCCAGTAGTTCAATTTGCGGGTAAGGATAATCTACGACAACAAAGTGCGATCTGGCAGGCAATGCTAATGTCAGCGGGACTACCGACGTCTAAGCAGATCTTTATCCATGGGTTTATCACCATGGAAGGCCAGAAGATAAGTAAAAGCTTAGGCAACTCAGTTAACCCAATAGAATTGGCAAACAAATACGGAACAGATTGTATTCGCTACTTTCTTCTAGCTAAGATCCACCCCTACGAAGACAGCGACTTTACAACTTCGAGATTAGAAGAGGCTTATAATTCCGACCTAGCTAACGGACTGGGGAACTTGGTAGCAAGAATTGCCAAACTAGCAGAGAAGATTGAGTATCAGTCAAAAGAGGCAAAGACCGAGATATACGGAGAGGTCGATGACATATTAAAAGGGTTTCGGTTTGATACGGCTTTAGAGTTTATTTGGTCAAAGATAAAGGAACTGGATAGTCAAATAGACAAAGTGAAACCCTGGAAATTAGCGGAAGAAGATTTACACGGGTTTTTAGACCAAATTATTCCCGAGATTCAGTTTTTAGCCTTCAACTTAAAACCATTTTTGCCGGAGACAGCCGAAAAAATTGAAAAACAGTTTAAGGGAAAGGTTAAGTCGGTAGCTCCGCTTTTTCCTCGAATCAACTAATGCTTGTTGATTCTCATGCCCATCTGCAGTTTAGCGAATATGGGGAGAGTCTCTTAACAGTTATTGAGAGGGCCTCAATGGAAGGAGTAGAGAAAATTATATGCGTAGGGACCTCGATTGAGGATTCGGAAGCGGGGGTAAGATTAGCCCAAGAACAAAATCTTGTGTGGGCAACGGTGGGTATTCATCCCAACGATGACCTGGAAATAACGGCCGAGTTGGTGGATTGGGAAAATCTTAAGAGATTAGCCCAAAACCCCAAAGTAGTTGGAATTGGAGAGTGTGGGCTAGACTATAGTCGAGGGCTGGACCAGGAGAGGCAGCGAGGGATTTTCGATCGACAGGTTGAATTAGCAACGGAATTAGCCTTGCCGTTAGTGGTTCACATACGGGACGCTCAAGAAGACTTAATTTTAAATTTCGGAGATAAACTTTCCCGGTTGGAAGGAGTCTTTCACTGCTTCTCGGGAGATGAGAAATATTTAAAGTTTATACTTAATGAATTACCTGGCTTTAGAATTTCTTTTGCAGGAAACATTACATTTAAAAATGCTGGCCAACTCCGGGAACTGGCAAAGACGGTTCCCCTAGAGAGACTCATTGTGGAAACAGATAGCCCATTTTTGGCACCGGAGCCACAGAGAGGGACGAGAAACGAACCGGCGAATGTTAAAATAGTAGCGCAGTACTTAGCTCCCCTTCTTGGAACGACTTTTGAAGAGGTATGTCAAGCGACAACGGAAAATGCGATTAAATTATTCCAATTAAATGAACGATAGAATTATTTCCTACATGCGCTACCACCCGGTACGGACCCAAAGGGGACTAGAAATTCTAGCCGGAATGGTACCCTGGGCAGTAATTGCGTTTGTGATTTTGGGGAGCTTTGTTATCCCGGTGGTAGTAGCCTACTTTGTAATTATTTTTAATGTCTACTGGCTCTACCGATCACTCCAGATGGCAATAAATGCCGTCTCGGGGTACCTAAACCTTAAGGCAACAACTCAGATTGACTGGCTACGAAGACTTAAAGATGACCCACGGACGAAACGAGAATATCGGAGATATAAGCATGTGGTCATTATTCCTAACGTTAGAGAGCCACTTAGAATATTAGAACGGAATGTAGCTTCGATTGCCAAGCAATCAATTCCTAAAGAAAACATCATTGTAGTCTTGGCAATGGAGGAAAGGGAGGGAGAAGCAGCCAAAGAAAGAGCGGCCCACTTAATCAAAACTTTTAAAGGAAAGATTGGCCAAATTGTTGACACCTATCACCCGGTAACTCCCGGGGAAACAATTGGGAAACACAGTAATAATGCCTTTGCCGCAAGAAGCGCAAAAAAAATCCTGGTAGACGAAATGGAAATCCCGATCGAAGAAGTTATTGTTACCACCTGCGACGCTGATACGGTCTTTCCAAGCGACTACTTAGCGCTTCTAACTTACAAATATCTAACGACACCAAAACCGGAGAGAAAGTTCTACCAAGCGCCACTTTTTATGTATAACAATCTTCACCGGTTGCCACTTTTAGCAAGACTGCCCAACCTGATGGGGGGAATTTATTACCTGTCGGTTCTTCGAAAAGCAAGCGAACGGTTTATGAACTGGTCGACCTATTCGACTTCCCTAGTCCTTTTAGACCAGGTGGGATATTGGGATGTCGATGTCATCCCGGAAGATTGGCATATTAACCTTAAAGCTTACTTTGCTCTTAGGGGGGATGTTAAAGTTGTCCCAATGTACATACCGGTCTATTTAGATGCAGCCGAGTCAACAACGAGGTGGCGAACTTATAAGAATAATTATGAGCAGATTAAGAGATGGGCGTGGGGAATTGTAGATGTTCCTTATGTAGTTAAGAAATTCTTTGAGCACCCAGAGATCCCCATTTGGAACAGGCTAATGAAACTATCGCTAACTATCGAATGGCATTTTGTTTGGAGTAGCTCGTGGTTTTTAATTACTTTGGGGGCGACAATTCCCACGGTTCTTAACCCAGTTTTTTCGAGAACGGCTTTAGGATATAACCTCTCCCGGCTTAGCAGTACGGTTTTGACAATCTGTATTGTGGGAATTTTGGCGGTAACGGTAATAGATATTCTTCTTGATCCGTCGAAGAAGAATAAGGCACTCGCCTTCTTACACCCATTCACTTACCTACAATGGATTTTCCTGCCAATCTTTGGACTGGTGTTTGGGTCACTACCGGGACTTGAGTCACAGACAAGACTGATGCTTGGGAAATATCTTGACTACAAGGTAACCGAGAAAGTGGCTTCGTAAATTTACAACTCTCAAAGAACTCTCTACAATGAATTCAGGGTGAAGGAACTTCGAATTCCAGTTGGGCTTCTTCTGGTTTTAATAGCTATCTTTCTGATCCGAATACCGTCTTTTTTTGAACCTTATTGGTACGGCGACGAAGGAATTTACTTGGTTTTAGGACAAGAGATTAGGCGAGGGGCCACATTATATAAAGAGATTTGGGACAATAAGCCGCCGCTTCTTTATCTTATTTACGCCATCTATCCGACACTGGTGTTTGCTAAGGTAACGGCAACGGTATTTGTTCTGGGGACTGTCGCTAGTGTTTACGCTTTAGCTTCGAAAATTATTCCGAGGAAAGGACAAGCATTTCTTACAGCACTGGCAGTCGGGATACTTCTGTCTCTTCCTTATCCTCTTTTGGAAGGGCTAATCGCCAACGCAGAGCTATACTTTAATTTACCGGTAATAGTAGCAGCGATTTTAATTTATAACAGTCTTCGGAGTAACGGATACCAGTTAAAAAGCTGGCTTAGTGTTGGGGTACTAACCGCGAGTGCCTTCCTTATTAAAGTTCCGGCAGTATTTGATATAGCCGGAATGCTTCTAGCCGTATGGATAGTAACGGTTACCAGTAGCAAGGCCCAAATTAGAACAGTTATTAATCAAACGGGCCTTTTAGTAAGGCGAGTAATACTTCCTGTCACAGTAGGGTTTTTGATACCGGTGGGGGCAACGTTTCTCTACTTTTTTCTAAATGGGGCCTTAAGTGATTTTTTGGTAGCGGTTTTTTCCCAGAATGCCGCCTATGTAGAAGTGGATTCGGGGCCGCTGGCCAAGCTTTCTAATCCTCTAATTATCAAAGGATTAATTCTCTTCTTTAGTAGTGCAATCTTGGGATTTCTTTTCTGGAAAAAGAAAATATCGAGGGAGTTACTTTTCTTGGCGCTTTGGTTTGGATTTTCGTTATACGGGGCACTTTTATCTAACCGGGCTTACCCCCACTATCTACTGGAGGTGGTCCCAGTGGGAGTCATTCTAACCACCTATCTTATAAGTCAGGGGAAGAAATATCTCTGGGTGGGGATAGCTTTAACCGTTTTGACGATCTATCTATTGAAAGCTTTTAATTATAATTGGGCATCAGTTAGGACTAAGTACTATCAAAATTGGTTCGATTATGTTTCAGAGCGAATGATGTGGAGGGAGTTTGCAAGAGAATTTGATAGTGATGTGCCAAAAACATATGAGGTGGCTAGATTTATTTCGGAAAATAGTTCCCCGGATGAGCGAATTTTTGTTTGGGGAGATGCAAGCTTTATTTATGTTCTCTCAGAGCGCCGGCCGGAAACAAGATTCATTCAGGCCCATCATTTATCGACAATTGACCCAGTAAATTACGACTTAATAATTCAGAGGCTCACGCGTCAGAAGACTAAATTTATTCTTATTTACCGTCCGGTTAGGTTTACTTTTCCCAAGCTAGAGGAACTTGTTAAAAAAAGTTATGACCAGGTGGCAGTTTTTGATAATGTTGACGTTTACCAACTTCAGAAATAGTGAGTCCAGAGGACAGCTACCGGAACTTTGATCAGGTAAGAAGAAGCGCGGAAGCGAAGGTAAATCTAGGCTTGGTCAATGCGGCTGGGGAAATTGACCGCATAGTCAGGGCAATTTCGGGAAGGCCCGACTGGGGAGCCCTAAAAGGAAGAAAGGTTTTTGATATTGGCTGCGGGTCCCGACTGACTCCTCGGGGTAAAAGCCAAGAAGGCTGGCCACCATATTTTTGCCTTCTTTGCGCTGGTGTAGGGGCTATGGTTACAGGGTTAGACCTTTACAACCCTGACCTAGTTGATGCAGGAAAGTACCGACACCTTCAGATGGATGTGGTCAGCCTGGTAGCCGGCAAGAAACTAGCGATGGCAGAAGAGATTAACTTACCGCAGATGCAAGTTGTCCATGCAAGTAATTTAGTGAGACCACTGGCATCTCGTGATTTAGACGCTTCTCTTGATAGAGTCGACCTGACGGCCGATGAATTCGAGACGATGCTTTTTATCCAGGTGCAAGACGCTCTTAGGGAAGGGGCACTTTTTTGTCTGGATGGGCGGCTTTATAAAAAGGTTGGTATTGGGCTTGAAGAGATAAGAAAATAAGTTTGGGAGTAAGGAGCACTAGAAATCGGAGAGGGCAGAGCTGAATTTAACATCGAGAAGCTTTTCGGGAATATCAGCAATGAAGCGACTGAGAACATTAGCGCTTCTGGTGCCAAAAAAGAGACGTTTTCGAGCGTAAGTAAGATAGAGCTTCTCACGGGCCCTAGTAATACCGACATAACAAAGACGGCGCTCTTCTTCCATTTCCGAGGTATCGAGAAGAGATCGGCTATGAGGAAAAATCCCCTCCTCCATGCCGACAATAAAGACCACGGGAAACTCGAGACCTTTGGCAGCATGGAGAGTCATTAAAGTAACGGCCCCTCGACCGTTAGGATCACGGACGCGGGAACTTTCCTTTTCGACTAAGGCAACGTTTTCTAAAAATTCCCCAAGGTCCGGAAACTGAGCGGCGACAGATCGAAGTTCCTTAATATTTTCGAGGCGCATGAGGTCTTCTTCATTTTCTTTATCGAAGAGGTCGAGGTAGTTAGTAAATTCGAGAACGCGGTCAAGAATTTCAAGGCTGGTGATTTTGAGAGTCTTCATTTCAGCAAGAAGAGTTTCGCGGCCAGCAACCCACTTTGCAAAGCGAGTTTTGCCAAGTTTGGCAATTCTCTTTTCGGAAACGGAATCCTTAGGATTACTTATTAGTCGAAGATAAGAAAGAACGTCTTTAATTTCTTTTCGCTCATAGAAGCGGGTGCCACCGATTAAAACGTAGGGGATACCTTCATGAAGAAAGGCTTCCTCCAATACCCTTGACTGGGCGTTAGTGCGATAAAGGACGGCAAAGTCGGAGTAGGTCAATTTAGGAGAGGAGGTGGCAACCGAGGAGCGAATTTGATCGAGAACAAAGCGAGCTTCATCCTGTTCATTGCGGGCCTCGTAGAGACTAACCTTCTCGCCACCAGATTTCTCA
>CAZKPQ010000032.1:0-8526 GCA_964554695.1 uncultured Gammaproteobacteria bacterium
GAGTTCGCGACAATGTTGTCAAAAACCGTGAGTTTGTCGAGGGGATTCTTGAAATCTTTCAAGACCTTCGCGCCTCTTACAAGGCCCAGATTGAATCCCTTCTCAAGTCAAAGAGCCTTAAGGATATATCCAAACTAAAAATGTCTCACAACGGTCGGACCGCCTACGTCTATATCTCCGCTAACAGCGGGCTCTATGGTGATCTTATCCGTCGAATCTATGAAGACTATCGCGAAAACTTCAAACAAGAAAGTAGTGACTTTGTCATCATCGGTAAAATGGGCAAGAGCATTCTAGCCGAAGAGGGCGTCAGCCTTAATTACACTTTCTTCGAACTTCCAGACGACACCATTGATCTTGAGGCCGTTAAAAAAATCGTCCTTTTTCTAGCACCCTACGAGAAGGTCATTGTCTATTACGGTAAGTTCGAAAGTATTATTACTCAAACCCCTATTGCTACTGACCTCACCGGAAACCAAATTGCCACTAATGCCATTCCCGTCAAGACTAGCTACCTCGTCGAGCCTACCCTCGAAGAGACGCTTACGTTCTTCGCCAGTGAAATCTTCTCCTCCCTCTTCGTCCAATCCGTTCATGAGTCTCAACTAGCTAAATTTGCCTCCCGGATGCTTTACATGGATAAAGCTAACCAAAAGATCAAGGAGCGGATTCGAAAAACTGTTTTTGAAAAGCAGCGCCTCAAGCATCAAACAGCTAACAGAAAGCAGCTTCAAACTTTAGGTACTCTTCGACTATGGAACACTTAACTGATCCCGAAATCGGTACTGTCGAAAGCGTCCGCGGCCAAGTTGTCGAGGTAAGTTTTCTTAACTCTAAACCAAATGTCCACGACATTCTTTTCCTTGAGTCCGACCCGACCGTCCTTATGGAAGCTTACGCTTCTTCAAGTAGCGACAGCTTCTACTGTCTGGCTCTCGGCGAAACTCAAAAAATTGAGCGCGGTGCTCGGGTCAAAAACTCTGGCAAGCCTATTCAAATCCCTGTAGGTTCCCCGATTCTTGGCCGAGTCATCAACGTTTTCGGATCCCCCCTCGACGGCCTTGGCCCTATCAAAATTGACCAAACCGAGTCAATCTATCAGGAATCACCTCATATAAGTAAGGTCGAAAGCAAGCGGCAGGTTCTGGAAACTGGTATTAAGCTTATCGATCTCTTTTGCCCCTTCCTAAAGGGGGGAAAGATGGGCCTCTTTGGCGGCGCGGGCGTGGGCAAAACTCTTCTTCTAACCGAGATCCTTCACAACATCGTTATGCTTAACCGCGAGGGCAAAGCCGTTTCTATCTTTGCCGGTATCGGTGAGCGAACTCGTGAAGGCCACGAACTCTACGAGTCCCTTCGTGAAATGGGCGTCCTTGACAATACCTCCATCATCTTTGGCCCTATGGGCGAAAACCCCGCCATTCGCTTCCTAGCGGCTTTCTCAGCTGCTACTCTTGCCGAACACTTTCGCGACAACGACCATCGGGACGTCCTTCTCTTTATTGATAACATTTACCGCTTTGCCCAAGCAGGAAATGAGCTCTCTAAACTCATGGACATTTTGCCCTCCGAGGACGGCTATCAGGCTACCCTAACTTCTGATATGGCTACTCTCCATGAGCGCTTAGTCTCGACCGACTCTGCCGTCGTCTCCACCGTCGAGGCTATTTACGTTCCGGCTGACGACATCTTAGACCAAGGCCTCCAGGCAATCTTTCCCTATCTCGACTCTGTCGTCATCCTTTCTCGTGATGTTTACCAGCAGGGTCTCCTTCCCGCTATCGACATTCTGGCCAGTAGCTCCTCCATCCTTAATCCAGAAAATGTCGGTCCCCTCCACTACCAAACTGTCCTTCAGGCCCAAAGTCTCCTTAAAAAGGCCGCTTCGCTGGAGCACGTCGTCGCCCTCGTTGGCGAATCAGAACTATCTGTCGATGATCTAACAATCTATCAGCGAGCTAAGAAAATTAAAAACTTCATGACTCAAAACTTCTTTGCCGCCGAAGCTCAAACTGGCCGTAAGGGCCAATTTGTCCCCCTCAAGACAACCATCGAGGACACTAATAAGATCCTAACCGGAGTCTTTGATTCCGTCCCCGAAGACCGCTTCCTGTTTATTGGGTCTGCTAGTGAAATTAAGTCTTAATGGCCAATCAATCTCTACCCGACATTTTAGACATTAAAATCCGCTCTCGCGACAAAGTCGTCTTCGAAGGCCAAGCCGTCCACCTCACCTCAAATAACTCGGTTGGCTCCTTCACCATTCTCCCCCGTCATACCAACTTCATCTCTATCATCAAGGACTTTATTCAAATTCGAAAGCCCGATCAGACTGAGGAAAAAATCAAGGTGGAGGAAACCGGCATTCTTAAGGTCCTGGAAAATCGGGTCGAAGTCTATCTTGGACTGACCGCCCCTCCAACTCCCCCTCCCCACGCCCCTACTCCATCAAAGTCTAAATAAATCTCGCCTTCTATAGCTATGTATATCAACTCTTATTACTTAGATTGCTTATAGACCAACCACGGAAAAACTACTATCGCATCAAAAATTCGCCCGATCCGCTTTGGCTCCTGAATCACTCGCCATAACCATTTAAGACCGCTTTGTTCAAATAACTGCGGTGCTGCTTTGAGCCTCCCGCTGACTTCGTCAAATGTTCCCCCCACCCCCATAATTACTTTTGCTCTTATTCGCTTCCGGTTAAGGGCTATCCATTTTTCCTGCTTTCCTGGGCCATAGGCTACAAATACGACCTCTGGCCCAAACTCATTAACTCGCCGAATTATTTCCTCCTGGCCCTTTTCTCCCGGCACCACATTTTGATCACCCGGGTCAAAACCGATTTCCAAGCCCGGATACCGCCTTTTGAGCCTATCCACTACCTTGGCAGCTGTTTCTCCGTAGCCTCCTAAGAGAAATACCCGCCAATTTTGCCTACTTGCTTGCCTGATAAGCTCCTCAAATAGCCAGACTCCTGAAACTGGCCTACCTACCTTACCGGTAAGCACCCTTACACCTGTCACAAACCCAGTCCAGAAACGTCTTAACTCGCTTTCTCCGGGCTTTACCCGTTTCTGGTAGTCAATGGCCGCCAAGGGCCCAATCCCATCGGGAAGAACCAACTCCGCCTCCCTAAGAACCTTTCTAAATTCACTGTCTCGAATCGCTCTGACAAAAAACTCGCTATACGCCGTGACTACTTGGATAGCGGACCTACCCCTCTCGTTAATTACTCGACTCAAAATCTTCACCGTCTCGTTTCTGTCAAGACTATCGATTACAACTCCCAAAACATTTTCCTGGCGATTATTAATCTTCATTCTTAGGTGAGTACTATAGGTAGCATCGTGTTCTGATTATAACTAGACATTTTTGTTAAATCCATCATCATCTAGTTAGTATAAGTGACCCACTTTGCTACATTAACTAAAATTTAAATTTACTCTCCCCTGTCTTAGAACTCTAAGATAATCATAGCTAAGTATTCGTTTAATCCGAAATTCACACTTTTGAACACATTAGTTTGTGCCTAATCTTGTTCAAGAGCCTTCTGATATTAATCAATCTAACTTCTGCTCTACAGGCTATTTCCTATTAATACTCTTTTTATAAAGGTCAATGTTCTCCATTGCTATCCCACAACCCTTGACCACACAAAAAAGCGGGTCCTCTGCCCCATGAACCGGAACACCAATAATATGGGTCATCAATTTATCCAAATTTCTTAAAAGTGATGTCCCTCCACTGAGCACAATACCCCTATCAATGATGTCCGAGGCGAGTTCCGGTGGTGTTTCCTCTAGCACTCCCTTAACGGCATTGATAATTTGCGTTAGAACCGGTGTGACAGCCTCAACCACCTCATCCGTTGTTAATTGAATCATCCTTGGCAACCCTGATGCGGCGTCTCTTCCCCTTACCTCCATGACTGTGGCCTCCACCCTTTTGGAAGATTTCTGGTAACCCTCTTTCCCCAGCTGTTGATCCTCAGTTCCAGTCTCCTCTAACTTCTCTGAAGTAACTTGCTTTCCTCCCACCGGAAGAGCACTCCCAATCGTCATCTTAATCTCCTCAGCCGTCCTCTCCCCAATTAGGAGATTATATTTCCTCTTAACATATGTCTGGATTGCCTCATCAATCTTATTTCCGGCCACCCGCGCTGAGCGGTGGACAACCACTCCCCCTAATGAAATCACCGCCGCCTCTGTACTCCCTCCGCCAATATCCACAATCATATTTCCCGATGGGTTGCCAATTGGAATCTTTGCCCCAATTGCCGCCGCTACTGGCTCCTCAATTAAATAGGCTACTCTTGCCCCCGCGGCCAGTGTGGCATCTAATACAGCCCTTCTTTCCACCTGGGTCACTCCCGCCGGCACGCAGATCATTACCTCCGGCCGAAAGACCCGACTCGACCCACAAACCCGGTCAATAAAGTATCGAAGCATCGCTTCCGTTACTACATAATCGGCAATTACTCCGTCTCTCATCGGCCGACTAGCCGTAATATTCCCAGGCGTTCGCCCCAACATTTGTTTCGCCTCGTTCCCCACAGCTACCACCCGGCCATCTTCCACCGTTACGGCTACTACCGTCGGCTCATTTAGGACCACACCTTCTCCAACCAGATAAACGAGGCTATTTGCCGTCCCAAGATCAATTCCTAATCTTTTCCCAAAAGTTAACATGTGAGAGGCGCAACCAGCGCCAGTCAATTATACCTTGTGCTAGAATACTTGTGACCTCTATGACTCGAGCAACCCTGGTCATAATCCTAACTCTCTTAGCCCTAGCGGCTGTCTCCTTAATCTTTATCGTTCTCGCTCGAGGCTACAACTTTAATTTACAAACCAAGTCCTTCACCCCCACTGGCATCTTAGTTCTTACCTCCGATCCCGATGGCGCCGAGGTTAGAGTGAATGGCGATCTCAAAACCGCCACTAACACTACTATGAATCTCTCCCCAGGAGACTATACCATTAAAATCGAGAAGGACGGCTTCTCTCCCTGGGAGAAAAAACTTACCCTTAAGGCCGAAGAAGTCTATAAAACCAACGCCTTTCTCTTTCCCAAAGTCCCCGATCTTCGCCCGATGACCTACTCTGGCGCCCTCTCACCGACCCTGTCTCCCGACGGCACCAAAGTCGCATTTACTGTCGCCTCAGCCGCCGCCGAGAGAAACGGCGTTTTCGTCGCCGACCTCAGCCGCTCCTCCCTCCCCGGCCCCCTCTCTAACACCGCTGATCTTCGCCAAATCACCCGGGACACTCCTTTTCTTGTTCTCTCCCAAATGCACCTACTCTGGAGTCCTGATTCAAGACAACTATTGGCCTACCTCTCTCCTTTTGAACTCACCATCGCCACTCCTTCGGCCACCGTTGCCTACCTTCTTGATACCGACCGCCTTAACGAAGCTCCCCGTCTTGTTACTTTCGAGCTTCCCGATATTCTGAAATCCTGGGACAACCAGCGAAAAACCCAGGAAACAGCTAATCTCGCCAAGCTCGACTTAAAACTTTCTCAGTTCCTGGCTACTTTTTCCGGCAAAGTCGAACTCTCCCCTGACCAAACCAAACTTCTTTACCAGGCGACGGCCTCCGCCACTCTCCCGCCCATTACCCAAAGCTATATCCCGGGCACTAATCCCACTCCCGAAAACCGGGAACTTGTCGTAGGTCAAATCTATGTTTACGACCTCAAGGAAGATAGAAACTACCACATTCCCGGTAGCTGGCAAATTACTAACCGCTATCCCTTCGTAGCTTCCACTACACCGGACTTGTCCAATCAAATCTCCTGGTTCCCTTCTTCCCGTCATCTTATGACTCACACTACCAGTGAAATTAGCCTCTTAGAGTACGATGGGACTAATAAATCCGTAATCTATGGCGGTCCTTTCCGGCCCGGGCTGGTCTTCCCCTGGCCTAACTGGGGCAGAGTAACTATCCTCACCTCTCTCAACTCCCTCGCCGGCATTGGGGAAAACCTCTACACCATCAACCTCCGTTAACTTATTCGCTCTTTAGTCTGGCAAAGACCAGTAGCCGCTGTAGTGTCGTCCCGGGAGGCCAGCAGGTCTGCAAAGTCAACTTCGGAAAATCCGCCCGAGCCGATAAATAGCTAACGTCGCTTGGACCCACCACCCTCTTCTCGTAAACCTGGTAGATATACCGCTCTCCTTTGTAAAAAACATTGACCTCGTCGCCTGGCTCTAGCTCTCGAAGTAGGTAAAAAACCGCGTTCCAGCGGTTAACTTCCCAGAAGTTACCAACCGAGTGAGCAAACAGGAAACTATTCCCCACCTGGCCAGGATAAACTGTCCCTTCTGCGTGAGCTACTCCAAGTTTAAGTGCCTCAATATACCCTTGATAGTTACCAGCATCAACATTGGCAATCACCCGAGCATTAGCTCCAATCTTTGGAATAACCACGCTAAATTCCGGGTCTGCCGGTTCAATTGCCAGCGGTTCATTTAGTCCCAAAAGCCCTGGATCAGTTACCTCCTCAACATCCTTACACTTTATTGTGCCTCCTTGGCGGATAATATTGTCCTCTTCTAAATAAACTGGTTCAATTTCGCACGGATTCTCGTCTCCCACTACAAAGTACTCCTGGGCAAACAGCTCGTTATATCGGTATATAAACTCTGCCTCTGCTGCTGGTGCCAGCGTAAGGATAACCCCAGCCACCGCCGAGAGAAGAAAGAAGTTACCAAACGTTCGAAGAAGAAATACTTTAATGTATTCTGAGCGGGTGATCATTAATAAAAATTCTGCCTGCGCTGCTGAGAGGAATCGAACCTCCAATCTTTCCCTTAGGACGGGACTGCTCTGTCCGTTGAGCTACAGCAGCTTCATTGTATTTTACCACCCTACTCTTTAGAATAGAGAACCAGACGGGGTGTAGTTCATCGGCAGAACGCTCGGTTCGGGACCGAGAGGCACTGGGTTCAATTCCCAGCACCCCGACCAAAAGGGAAAGCTACCGCTGAAGAAGATTCCAGCACCCGACACAACCCGCCACCGACCCTAAAACAATTGCCGCACAACCCACCCGACAACCAAGAGTAAGAAGCCTTTGAGTCACCCAATTTGGCCGCAATTCAAACTGATGTGAGAAAGTATGAACCCTACCTGCATCCTTGCTAGCTTGAGGAATTCTTTCGACAGGCCCTTGTGTAGACATACGCCTATCCAAACATTAAGTCTTCATCGACCCGCTTATAATCGTGGACATCTTTCTTTTGAAACCATAACTTCTCCTCAAACTTAGCTTCTTCCGCATTTCCTGAAGCATGAACCAAGTTATGAGCGGCACGTTTAGCCTTGAAGGTCAATCCCCATTCTGACGAGAGATCACCCCGAATTGTCCCAGGCGCAGCCTTATCTGGGAAAGTGTGGCCAGTTATTTTTCTTACCGTTTTTATGGCATAGTTCCCTTCTAAAAGAATCGCTACCAAAGGCCCCGACGTTAGAAGCTCAACTAGCCACTTAACCATGAGCTCCCCCATTGCGGTTGGGTCCAAGTTGTCTAAATCTTCACTCGGATCGTACCCATATTCTTTATACGTCTCAAGTGCTCGCTCCCCAATACTTTTTATCCATTCTTTCCGCCCGACCGGATAGTGTTTCCGAACGTGATCTTCACTTACCCGAACCATCTTCATCGCCACGATTTTTAGCCCAACCCTCTCAAACCGTGACACAATCTCCCCTATTAGCCCTCGCTTAACTGCGTCCGGTTTAATTAATACAACGGTCCGTTCCATAAAAAAATAAAGCTCTGAGCTTTAAGTTAAATAATCTTACTGGAAGAATGTTAAAACTTCAAGATTCTTTCAAAATTTTTCGAGCTTCTATATGGCCCTACCACCGCCAAATTTAGTCCTTCGTTAACAAAAACCTCTCTGGCTACTGCCAGTAAGTCTTCCTCTGTCACTGCCTCAATCTTTGCCAGAACCTCATCGACTGTCTCTACCTTTTTCTCCAACACCTCTTGACTTGTATAAAACATTGCCACTCTCGCTGAATCTTCCATCGACAAAACCATCTTCCCTCTCACAAAGTCTTTCGCTAGGCGCAGCTCTTCCTCACTTACTCCTTTATCACTCACACTTTTCAATTGCTCAAGAATTACTTGGATCGTCTCGTCAATCTTATTTGTTCCTACCCCCGCCTGTATAAGAAAGTAACCAGTGTCTCTATGTTCTTCGCTTCCTGACGAAACATAATAAGCCAAGCCTCTTCGATCTCGCACTTCGATAAACAGTCTGCTAGACATATTCCCACCTAAGATGACGGCCAAAAGCGCTAAGGCAAATCGTTTAGGATGCGTCAAACTATATCCCCTCACCCCCAGGCAAAGATGTGCCTGGTCGGTCTTCTTAAAATGCAGCTTAATCTCCGGCTTCCTTTGACTAGCCCTAAATTCTTCAAACTTGTTTTCTCCTCCGTTCCCAAGTCCGCCAAAATACTTCTCTATTAACTCTTCAGCGCCACCCTCCGGACTCTTTCGATCGATCTT
>CAZKPQ010000033.1:0-8408 GCA_964554695.1 uncultured Gammaproteobacteria bacterium
GAAGGGGAAGCCACTTGGACTAACCCCCGTCGCTACAGTACCCTTGTCAGCGCTTACGTTGGCGTAATTGAAGGAGATAAAACCGAAATCTTTCTCCGGGGAGAAATAACAGCCGGTGTTCATGTCAATTTTCGAAATGTTGTTGATTCAACTCGAATTCGGATCCCCTTTGGCATTGCCCAAATCGGTAAGGCCTTTAGAAACGAGATCACTCCGGGCAACTTTACCTTTAGAAGCCGCGAGTTTGAGCAAATGGAGGTTCAGTTTTATATTCGCCCTGATGAGGCCGAGGGTCAAAAATGGTTCGACTACTGGAAACAAAACCGGCTCGATTGGTATTTGTCACTAGGAATAAATAAAAATAAGCTGCGGTTTCGTGATCACGCCGATGACGAGCGGGCTCATTATGCTCGCGCCGCTACAGACATCGAATACGAAGCCCCGTTTGGTTGGGCTGAGTTTATGGGTATCCACCATCGGGGCGATTGGGATCTTTCTCGCCATCAGCAGTTTTCCGGCAAGAGTATGGCCTACAAAGATCCCGATACCGGCGACGAGTTTATCCCTTGGGACATTGAAACCTCCGCTGGAGTTGATCGGTCTGCTCTGTTCTTACTCCTTGATTCCTACACTGAGGACGGGGAGCGAGTTATCTTGAAGCTTCACCCAAAACTAGCTCCCTATAAGGTGGCCGTCTTTCCGTTAGTTCGTAATAAAGAAGATGTGGTTAACAAAGCTAAATCTGTCTATGAGACCCTCAAGTCGCAATTCATGACTGTCTGGGACCATCGGGGTAATATCGGTAAGCGCTACCTTTCTCAGGACGAAATCGGCACCCCTTGGTGTGTAACTATAGACTACCAGACCCTTGAGGACCAAACCGTTACCGTAAGAGATCGGGACACAACTAGACAAGACCGTCTTCCAATTGTTAAACTAACTGAGTACTTTAAAGAAAGACTTAACCCATAAAACTGCCCATGAACAAAAAATTCACTTACGCGGTTATTGCCCTAGTCCTGCTTCTTATAACTGTCTTAGGCGTCATTATCTTTCAGAAATCAACTGCCAAGCCACCCACTCCTCCTGCTCAAGCTACCGCTCCCAAAATCGAGAAAGTCGATTTAGCCCAGCAGCCGGAATGGGTTCAAAAACTGACTGTCACTGCTAAGTCTGGTCGAAGTGCCAATGGTCTCAAAAATGTCACTTTTGGTGCTTCCGGCATGCCCGCCGGTCTCGTCGAATCAGTTGAATACGTTGTTCAGTACGAAACGACTAATAAAGGTACCCAAGGTGCCCTTTCCACTAAACCCGTTGAAGTAGCCGGAAAAACCGAATTTTCAAAAACCGTTGATCTTGGGACCTGTTCTACAAAAAGCTGCGTCACCCACGAGGGTGTGACCGCCGTTGAACTTCAACTTGATTTCAATACAAAAGACGGCGATAAATTCTCCTGGTCGGGCAGCCTTCCTCTTTAACCATTTTCGTCTTTCTTTCACGCCCTAAACCCTCTCTTTCCTCCTCAATTCCTACTTGACAGTTTGTGAAAAAAGGCACACAATTAGAGTAATTAAGAAGAAATTAGTGATAGTTCGTGAAATATTTTCTTGGCACTTATGAACCAACTCTCCTTGCAGCAGGTCAAATCGCTCTCCCTGCCAAAATTCGTCGGGTCATTGACGGTGAAACCATTATCTTGTCAATCGGCTTTGAAAACTGTGTGTTTGGCTTTGCGCCCGATGGCTGGGAGAAACTAGTTGCCGAGAGTATTAGTGAGCCCTCATACACTGAGGGCGGCCGAAAACTCCGGCGACAACTTTTTGCCAAAGCCGAGGAAGTAAAAATGGATGGTCAAGGACGATTCGTTATCCCAATCGGTTTAAGAGAATATGCCAATCTTAAGGAAGAGATCGTCGTTATCGGTGCCGGGGACCACTTTGAAATATGGAACAAGTCAGAGTGGGAGAATCTCTTGCCAACCTTGAGGAATAATGGCTAGCTACCATGTTCCAGTACTTTTAAATGAAGTTCTCGAATATCTCGAAGTCGAGCCAGGCCAGAAATACATCGACTGTACGCTTGGGGGTGGGGGACACACTAAAAAAATAATCGAGGCCGGCGGGATAGTTTTGGGGCTCGATACCGACCAAGAGGCCATTGACTTTGTCTCAAATGACCAAGCCGAAAGCCTTAGCAAGAAAAAACTTTTTACTTATAAAACAAATTTTGCACATTTACAGCAAGTAGCTCAAAGTTTGGGGTTTACCAGGGTGTCTGGGATCCTTTTTGATCTCGGCGTCTCTAGTCACCAGCTCGACACCGCTTACCGGGGTTTTAGTTTTGGCGCTGACGCACAGTTAGATATGCGTATGGACCCGAACACCCAAGGCGTGACTGCCCGGGACCTTATTAATGCCGGTAGCGAATCAGAGCTTGCTAATATCTTCTGGCGTTATGGCGACGAACGGTTTGCTAAAAAAATAGCCAAGGTGGTAGTTGAGACTCGCAAATCTCGTCCGATCGAAACGACCAACGATTTAGCCAGTCTCATTCTCTCTGTTCGGAAGCGGATGCCCGCCGATCGAATGCACCCAGCTACTCGAGTCTTTCAGGCGCTTCGAATCGCCGTCAACGACGAACTCGAAACCTTTAAAGAGGCTCTTCTTCAAACTTTGACTGTTCTTGCCCCGGGTGGGCGATTAGTGGTTCTTTGTTTTGAATCGCTTGAGGATCAGATCTTTAAGACTTTCTTAAAAGATAACTCTTCATCGTTTAGACTCTTAACAAAAAAACCGATCTTTGCCCAACCCGCAGAAATTGCTAATAATCCAAGATCCCGTAGTGGCCGCCTGAGGGCCGCTGAGAGACTTTAATCTTTTAACTAGAAGGCAGCTAGTCTATGAAATTGGAAAAATTAAAACTTGAACGATTCCATAGTCGCGAGAAACTCTCTCAGAGAGTTCTAATCTGCCTCGGTGTTTTGGCGCTGTTCTTTCTCCTGGCTCGAGTCGTCATTGCCAATCGTCTTGTCGAGGCCGGTGCCCGCCTTCGGGATCTTGATCATCAAATCGAGGTCAGCTCTGATCAAAATGATCTTTTGGCCGAAGAGATTAGAAGCCGTGAGTCTCTCACTAAGTTGGAGAAAAAGGCCAATACCCTTGGCTTTCAGCCAGTTCGGAGTCTAGGCTATATCACCTCTCCCTTGCCGGTTGCTAAGATTCCTGACGCCTCAACCATTCGATGAGCCTCGACGGGAAGATCAAATTTCTTACAATTGCCATCTCCTTTCTCTTTATCCTTATTTGGGTAAGGCTTTTCTACTGGCAGGTGGTCCGTGGCGAATCACTGGCAGTTGACGCTGAGGCCCAACACTTTTTCTCTCTTAACATTCCTCCCAAGCGTGGCAATATTCTCTTCAAAGACAGTTCCGAGCTTGTCTCAAGTACCGAATCGTATCTTCTCTATGTCCACCTTCCCGAACTCAAAACTGACAAGGCCGAACTTGCCGATAAGCTGGCGGTTATCTTAGCCCCTGAGATCCCTTTTGTCGCTACTCCCGGAGCTGAGGT
This sequence comes from uncultured Gammaproteobacteria bacterium, assembly GCA_964554695.1. GTDB lineage: Bacteria > Patescibacteriota > Microgenomatia > JAMCZE01 > JAMCZE01 > CAZKPQ01. Next base: position 3,570 of record CAZKPQ010000033.1, read on the forward strand.
GACCCCGACTGTTAAGGAAGCCTTTATTACTAGTACCCGAGAAAGCCTTAAAGAAAAAATTCTTGACCGCCTTAATATCAAAAACAGTCTTTGGGTAAACCTCGCTCACTTTGTCCCGAGAGGTACCAAAGACCAAATCGAAAAACTAGGAGTGAAGGGTCTTGGCTTTGCTCCTGAGGAAACCCGGGACTATCCCGAAGCCTCCATGGCCGCTCACCTAATTGGTTTTGTCGGTGCCGATCAAGCTGGCTTCCCCAAAGGCTATTTTGGCCTCGAAGGCTACTATGAACGCGAACTTGCCGGAAGTTTCGGTGCCAGACGAGTCGAAAAAGACGCTTTTGGTCGCCCCATTGCCATCGGCGAGGAAACCCTCGTTCCCAAAAAGGACGGCAACTCTCTTCTAACTTCTCTTGACCGTTCGATTCAATATTTCGTCGAAAAACACCTAGAAAAGGGGATTTCCGATTGGCAGGCCAAAGGCGGGACGGCTATCGTCATGGATCCAAACGATGGTGCCATTTTAGCGCTGGCCAATTACCCAAAGTACGATCCCAAAAACTTTTCCTATTACCCTACCTCCACCTATAAAAATCCCGCCATCGCCGACCTTTATGAACCGGGTAGTGTCCTAAAACCACTGGTTATGGCCGCTGCCATAAATGAAGGCAAACTGACTCCCGATACCCGCTGTCCAACTTGCTCTGGTCCACGAACTATTGGTGGTTACACTGTCCGAACATTTAATAACCAGTATCGCCCTAACCTTACCATGACCGAAGTCTTAATTAATTCTGACAACACCGGCATGATCTACGTCGGGGAGTCGCTGGGCTTTACTAAGCTCCACGAGTACCTTCGCCGTTTTGGTTTTGGCCAGAAAACCGGCGTCGACCTTGAGGAAGAGGAAGAGGGCTCTCTTCGCCCACCCGCCGACTATTATCCTATCGATCAGGCAACCCTAACCTTTGGTCAGGGTATCGCTGCTAATTCGCTTCAAGTAGCCCGAGCTATGAGTGCGATTGCCAACGGCGGCTACCTAGTAAGGCCCTATCTGGTTACTAAAGTCACCTCTTCCACAGAAGATTTTGACCTGAAGCGAGGATCGGGGATTCCGGTTATCTCCAAAGAAACCTCGAAACTCCTAACCGAAATGCTCGTGGCCGTCACCGAAGGTAGCCCCGTTCACTTCCCAAGAGACCGCGTCCCCGAACTTAAAAAATTCAAGATTGCTGCAAAAAGTGGCACAGCTCAAATCGCTCTCGGCGGAAAATATAAAGAGTCAGGTACCATTGCTTCCGTTGTTGGCTTTTTCCCGGCCAACAAGCCTCGCTTCCTTATTCTTGTTCGCTTAAACGAGCCCGAAGTCCGGCCATGGGGTTCCGATACCGCCGGACCGGTCTTTATGGCCATCGCCAAAGACTTAATCACTTATTACGGTCTGACGCCCTGAATGATAAAATAGTTATCGTTAATGCTTAATCTTCTTCGTAAGCTTATTCCTCGCCCCCTCCTCCATCTCTATCATTTTGCTCAATCATTTGGGGCGGCGATTGTCTTGGGTTTTCCTACTAAAAAACTCGTTGTTATTGGTGTTACCGGGACAGATGGTAAGACTACCACCTCCACTCTTATTCACCACATTCTTACCTCTGCCGGGATTAAAACTGCCATTTCCTCTACCCTCTCCTCGCTCCACACTACTACCGCCGGCCGCTGGCGAATCCAAAAATTTCTATCTCAAAGTGTTCAAAACGGCTGTACCCACTGCGTCTTAGAAGTTACCTCAATTGCAATCGACCAGCACCGAGTTGCCGGTGTTGATTTTCAAATTGGTGTTCTTACCAATATCGCCCAAAACGAGCATCTCGACTACCACAGGACTTTTGAAGCCTATCGGCAAGCTAAGTTAAGGTTTCTCCTTTCCGCTTCTAAAGTCGTCACTAATGCAGACGATCCTAGTCTCTCAGTTCTAAAATCAAAACCTCACCCTCCGCTTCTAACTTACGCTGTCCGAAGCCAGGCCGATCTAAAAGCCTCTCAACTCGCCTATACCCGGCGCGGTACAGAATTTGTAGCCGGCGACACGAAGTTTAGAACTAATCTCCTGGGGGAGTTTAATTTACAAAACACTCTTGCTGCTATTCTTACTTGTCTTGAACTGGGTGTTTCATCCAAAGCCATTAAAGAGGCCCTGGCCACCTTCCCACCTCCTCCCGGTCGACTAGAGATTGTCGTTGACGAGCCAATTACAGTTATCGTTGATTTTGCCCATACTCCCCAGGCATTTGAAAAAGTTTTACCGGTTGTTACAGAAATAATCGGCCGCCAAAACTCTCGCCTGATTCATGTCTTCGGAGCAACTGGCAATCGCGATAAGGACAAGCGTCCCTTAATGGCTAAAATCTCCGCCCGCTTCGCCGATCAAATCATTCTGACCCATGAAGACACTTATACCGAGGATAAAACTGCCATTATTAAAGACCTGGAACAAGGCCTTTTAAGCGTCAAGTATTATCAATATAAAAAGGTTTATGATCGGAAAGAAGCTATAAGAGAAGCTCTTCTAGTTGCCAGAAAAGGCGACGTCGTTCTTTTAACCGGCGTGGGCCACCAAAAGACCATGAATATTGGCGGCAAAGAAGTTCCCTGGAGCGACCAAAAGTGTGTTAAAGATCTACTACGAAAAATCCATAAATGACTGAGTCCGTAAAAGAAATCTTAACCGAGTTTGAGTCGTCCCACGGCCATCTCTACGGCGAAAACTTTCTCTTTGAGGTCGATCATACTGCTTCGCCAGTGAAGGTCGTCGTCATGACCGAGAAGTTGGCTAATAAACTAAAATCCCTTTTGGGCGCAAATCCCGATATTTCCGTCAGCTCCTTGGACAAAGACGATTCCGTTGGTAGTTACTTTAAAGTAAAGGCAAATCAAGTCGGCAAACTCTACCACTATTATCGCGATAACCGCGAATGGGAACGCTTAATGCGTGATCTAGATCCCTCCATGATTACCTCTGAGAAAACACTCTCCGGCGATTTTGCAGTTATATCAGAACTAATGCCCGGCGAGCTTATTAGAGGTCTTGAAACCATAAAAAATCCCGGTTGGCTTGCCGTTGTTGCATGTCATGACTTTGAGCATATTGCCCCGAAGCAGATTGGCTGGGTCAAAATTGATAGTTCAGTTGAGCGACTAGGTTTTCGGGAGCTGGCCCGCCCAAAGACGACCAAGACCTTGGATCAGGCGGTTGACGAATACACGGATCTACCTTATCACCTGGGGGGGAAGTCTAAGGCTACCGGCTATGACTGTTCATCTCTTGTTCAACAAATTTACTTCGACACTCGAGGCTTCTGGCTGCCAAAACTTTCCGCCTGGCAGGCCTTAGTTGGAGAATCTACTCCAACTCCTTCAACGGGAGATTTAGTTGTCATGAAAGAAGCGCCTACGGGGACAGTTGAACACATAGGTATTCTTATTGAATCCACAATTCCATTACCAACGGTCTTCCACGCCTCTCGACATAATGGTCATTCGATGGTCCAGGATCTAGCTGCCGCTCCATGGTTTGCCAAAAAATTCAAGGTCAGTGACTATCGCCACTTATGATAAGTTTCACCGAAGAAGAGGTACTCGATCAAAAAGATCTTGCTAAAGAACTTTTTCCGATAGTTTCTCGTCTGCCACATGGTACGGAGTTTGCCCCAAGCGTTGATATTCTTGGTGAGCGGTTGTGTGTCTTAGCAGCTGCAATGATGGCTGCCAAGAAGTTGGCTGGTAGGGTGCCTCAAGTTGACTTTTTTAGCTTAACCTTTCCGCTTTGGGGGACGCCCACCACCAACCCCGTCACCCATTTGCCATATGAAAGCGGCTGGTTGCCAATCAGGGATGAGTCCCTAACCCACCCCGCGATCCTTTTCTATCTAAAGTCAATTGGCTTAACTGGGGACGTTCTGGGAGTGATGGATGGCAATAAGGCTTCACTAATCGAGATTTTGGATAAACTAAAGGATCGGGATACGGAGGTAATCCTAGCCTCCGTTCGTGGCGGGATCCTTAGTAGGAAGCATGGCCATATCGTTATTGTCTACCCTCAGCCTGGAGGGAAAGTGTGTGTGGTTAATCCTGATACCTTCGAAGTCGGGAATCACCTTAGGAATTACGATGTTGGTGAGTTCGATTCTTACTTAACCGGAAAATATATTCTTGTTTCGGGGGATTTAGAGTGGTCGGCATTTGCCGATAAGAACCTCTCCATGTTCGTTAGCCCTCATGGTAGAGTATTCCCCCAACCATGATAAATATTAATGTTTGTGGAGTGATCCTCGCTGGTGGTCAGGGTACCAGAATGGCAAGTCCCTTGCCAAAGGTTCTCCATGAAATATGCGGACAACCTCTAATATACTGGGCTGCCGACCTTTTGCTCGCTAACGACATCTCTGATGTCTATTGCGTTATCCGTTATCGGGGAGACGAGATTAGGCGGGTGGTTAAAAAAAGATTTCCGAAAGTTAAGTTTGTTCACCAAGCCGAGTTTTTAGGAACCGCTGGGGCTGTTCGCTCGGCTCTTCCCCATATACCGCCTGCTGTAACTAACTTGGTTGTTCTTTATGGAGACGACTCCGCACTCTACCGAAAGTCAACACTCGCTAAGTTACTGAAAAAACATCTATCATCGAGCTCCGCCATGACTGTTCTGGTTACAAAACAAGAAGTTAGCTCTCTTGGAGGACTTCGGTTTTCCGTCAAAGACCACAAACGAAAAGTCCTTTTAGGTACCCTAACCCGGGACGAGTTGCAAGCCTCCGGTGATAAGTTCGCCACCGTACTCTGTGGAGC
>CAZKPQ010000034.1:0-8346 GCA_964554695.1 uncultured Gammaproteobacteria bacterium
CGGGCGAAGTGGTTTACCAGCGGAGGGGTGATTCGGGTACAAGAATCGTCGGCTCTAATATCAGCGATCAGCTGTTGAATTTCCTCAAGTTTTGATTTGGCCATGGGACACTAATGTAGAGACAACGGTCAAGCCTTAGCGAGCTGTCGCTGGTGTTCGGGAGAATTAATAAGCCCGCACTTTTTGTATTTCAGACCGGAGCCACAGGGACAGGGATCATTTCGGCCAACCTTAGAACTCTTAGATTGGGTGGAGATGGTTCCTGTAGCCTGAGAGGCGTTAGTGATGGAACTTGTACTGACATCCCAATTCGAAGCAGGTTGATCGGCGACAAAATTATCAGGCTCTTTTTTAGAACTAAGCTTTTTTACTTCATCGGTAACGCCACCTTCGATGGCCTCGATAGCCTCAGCATTGGTTATAGCAGTGGGAAGCGGTTTTTGCTCCCTAGTAACGACAGCCACTTTAAAGATGCGGTGAACAATTTCGTAGTCAATAGCAGCAATTAGTTTTTCAAAGAGACTAAAGGCCTCTGTTTTATATTCCACTAAGGGATCCCTTTGGGCGTAGCCCCGAAGGCCAATGCCCTCGCGAAGGTCATTGACCGTTTCCAGATGTTCCATCCATAGTTCGTCGATAACACGGAGCATTTGCTGTTGTTCGATGTAACGAGCAACATTAGCCCCAAGCTGTTTTTCGCGCTCGGAGTAGATATCCTGAGCGATTTTTTGAAGAAGAGTAGTTTGCTCAGATTGGTTCTCTGAACGCAATCGTTCAAGAATCCCCCGCTTCGACGAATCGTCGAGGGGAATGACAGTTGTAAATTCGTCCATAAGAGTATCGAGGTTGGCTTCAGAAAGGTCGGTGCCGGCGTGAGCATTAACAAGAAGCGCAATTTCGGCGTTTACTTTATTTAAAACTTCCTCTTTTAGCCAAAGGACGTCTGAGGGTTCCGAGTTGGGCGTTTTAGATGATTTCTTTTTGGCAGTTTCTTTTTTAACTTCGGGTTCGAGTTCCACCTCTGCCTCTAAGATTTTCCGGCGAAGGTCATAAATTATCTCGCGCTGCTTATTCATGACGTCGTCGTATTCCAAGAGGTGCTTTCGATGATCAAAGTTGAACTGTTCGACTTTGGATTGAGCCGACTCTATGGATTTAGAAACGATGCCGTGTTCGAGAGGTTGATCCTCGGGGAGATTAAAGAAGGTCATAAGTTTTCCGACCTGTTCGCCGCCAAAAAGGCGCATGATCTCATCGTCGAGAGCCACAAAGAAACGGCTAGATCCGGGATCACCCTGACGGCCAGCTCGGCCACGGAGCTGATTATCGATTCGGCGAGATTCGTGTCTTTCGGTACCGATAACATGAAGACCACCGACACTGACGACTTCGTCGTGATCGGCCTGCCATTTTTTCCACTCAGGGGTACCAAGTTTGGGACGACCGTCCTCGTGAGTGGGGGTGTTGCCGCCAAGAATAATGTCGACTCCCCGACCGGCCATGTTGGTGGCGACAGTGACGGCGCCTTTTTTACCGGCCTGGGAAATGATCATGGCCTCCTTTTCGTGTTGCTTAGCATTTAGGACCTGGTGAGGAATACCTTTGTGGCGAAGAAACTGGGAGATGATTTCATTTTTCTCGATTGAGGTGGTGCCGACAAGAACCGGTCGGCCGGCTTTAAAGCTTTCCTCAATATCTTTAACGACAGCAGCGTATTTAGCCCGTTGGGTTTTATAGACTTGATCGGCATGGTCAGCACGGACCATCGGCCGGTGAGTTGGAACGGAAACGACTTCAAGCTTATAGATTTTATTGAACTCTTCCGCCTCGGTAATAGCGGTGCCAGTCATTCCGGCAAGCTTGGCATATTTTCTAAAGTAGTTTTGAAGAGAAATAGTAGCGAGGGTTTTTGATTCTTGCTGGATAGCGACTCCCTCCTTGGCCTCAACGGCTTGGTGGATGCCCTCACTCCAACGGTTATTTAAAAGAAGGCGGCCAGTAAACTCGTCGACGATAATGACCTTGTTATCCCGAACAATGTAATCTTTTTCTTTTTGATAGAGGGTACGGGCCTTAAGGGCAGCCTCAATATGGTGGACGGTGGCAAAGTCATTCTCATAGATGTCTTTGGCACCTAAGAGACTTTCAACTTTAGAGACGCCGTGGTCGGTTAGGTGAGCGGTGCGGAGTTTCTCATCAATAATATAGTCGAGTTTGGGGGTTAATTTTTGGACCAAGGCAGCGTACTCGTAATATTTTTTAGTTGGCTCGGCCGAGGCAGCAGATAGAATGTGGGGTGTACGGGCCTCATCGATGAGAACGGAGTCGGCTTCGTCGATAATAGCAAAGTGGAATCCCCTTTGGACCAGATCGTCTAGGCGAGTAGCCATATTGTCGCGGAGGTAATCAAAACCAAATTCACTGTTAATGCCATAAGTAATATCAGCTTGATAGGCCTCTTTTTTAGAAATGGTTTTCAAATTTCTGAGGCGCCAGTCTTGGGCGGAAGAATCGGCCACTTCTTTATCAAAGCCGAACTGGGAGTCACGAGTGATAACAGCGGTGGTCAGGCCAAGAAAATCGAAGATTCGGCCCATCCAACCACAGTCTCTTTTAGCCAGATACTCATTGACGGTAACTAAGTGGACGCCGCGACCGGTTAAAGCGTTTAAGTAAAGTGGCATCGAGGCAGTGAGAGTTTTCCCCTCGCCGGTCTTCTGTTCGGCAATTTTTCCTTCATGAAGGACAATGCCAGCCATCACCTGGACGTCCCGGGGAGTTTCGTTATTAACTCTGGCAGAAGCCTCTTTGACCAGGGCAAACGCCTCAGGAAGAAGGTCGTTTAAGGACTGACCACGTTCGAGGCGAAGCTTGAGTTCAGCAGTTTTTTTAGGGAAGTCCTTGTCCCTTAGCTTTTTGACTGTGGGCTCAAAAGACTTAACTTTTTCAACTAGAGGGAGAAGCCTTCGAACTTCTGCCTCATTGGTACTTATGAGCTTACTTAGGAAGCCTAACACAAGGGTAGATTTTAGCAGATCGTAAGAGTTAAAGCTCGGCGAGAAGGGCCTCAAGTTCGGCCTTTTTAGAAGGGGTGTCTTCGAGGGGTCCCTGGATAATGAGATTAAGTTTTTGAAAATCCCAATGGTTTTTCATAGCGGCTAGAAGATCGGCTTTCTTAAGCCGTTCGACTCGTTTGGCATAGGCCTCGGGCAGCTCAATTGTCTTTTCCCACAAAAGGTCGTCTTCAATCCATTCGGCGATACTGCCTGGGTGATCGAAGGCCATAAGGGCAGTATTAATGCGATAGTTTTGAACTCGAACAAACTCCTCGTTGGTGGGGCCGTTTTCTAAAAGATCTTTAAGAGTAGCGGCGATAATTTTTAGAGCCGGAGTAACGTTTTCTGAAGTTGCTTCGAAATAGAGGTCGACTAAACCGGCTTTCGGGAAACGGGGCTGATAGGCGTGAACAAAGTAAACAAGACCGGCCTCTTGGCGAAGTTTCCTAAAAAGACGGCTGGTTTGCAAATTAGCTAGAATAGCGAGGGCGAGAACTTGAGATGTGCGAGCTATGGGCGGATCAGACATAGTGACCGCCGGGAAACTGAGGCTGATTTTATTGGCCTGCATGTCTGGCTGGTGATTTAAGGCAACCACACGGGCGGAAAAGATGTCTTGAGTAAAATTTGGGAACTTGAGGGGAGTTCCCGAATTGGCGCTTTTAAAATAGGAGGAGACTTCGGCCTTAAGAGATTTCGGATCAAAGTGGCCACAGAGGATGGCGTAGGTATTTTTGGGACAGAGGAACTTTTTGGCAAATTCGACCACCTGCTCGCGGGTGAAACTAGATACGGTTTCCGGCTCGCCGACGACTGTTCGGGTAAGAGGGTTAGGCAGGCGGTAACGAATATCTTTCCAAAAGTTCCAGAACTTAAAGCTGTCGGAATTCTTCCGACCCTTTATCTCTGAAAGAACGGCGCCCTTTTCTCTTTCAATTGCATCGGGGGGGAAAAGGGAATCAAAGTAAGTTTCGCTGGCAATCTTTAAACCGTCTGTTAGATGGGTAGAGGGCAAGGTGAGATAGTACGAAACTAGAAGCGGTGAAGTAGAAGCGTTTTGGTGACCGGCTAGAAGTTCGACGGATTCAGCTAACTTCTGACCGGTAGGGAAAGTAGGAGTACCCTGGAGAAGCATATGCTCCATAAAATGGGCAAGGCCAGAGTTAGTGTCAGTTTCTATAAAAGAGCCACCCTTGGAGGTTAAGCGGATATGAACAGACTTTAGACCAGGAAGGTTGTAAGCGGCGACTTTAATGCCGTTTGGAAGAATAAAGGTCGTTAACACTAAACTAGTTGGATTCTAACACAACCAAAGAAGGCCCAAGTATGGGGACAACGAAGCGTTCGAGAAAGATCCCAAGGCAAGCTTTCTCGAAAACTAGTCGAATTATGGTTGGTGAGCTGGCGGTTTGTCAAATAATTCCCTGGGCACAAATTTCTGATTATTCTTTGATACCACAAGACGAATTAACGATCGAAGATTTTGAAGAGTAACCCCACCAAAGGGTTGTAATACTTAACGAGAGGCAAGGGATAATCGACCACCTCGGTATTCCAGTCGCGCTTAAACTGGGTAAAACCCCGCCATTCGGGGTGATAGCGAGGGAGACGAAGGTCATAGATGCCTTCAAAATCGAGGCGGTTAGCGCCAGTTGACTTTAACACTTCTAGGGCACGCCAAAGGCCCAGGTAGGAAGCACTCTCCTTCCGACCCTCAGGAGTGGTAAAGGCGTAGAGATAATGAGCGGTCGTAGAAAAAGTAAGAGTGAAAAGACCCCAGAGGGGCGAGGCTTTGGAAAGATCAGAAACAGAGTTTTGGTAGAGAAAAAAGATATTAACTTTATTTTTAAAGTTTTTGGCATAGGAACGCATGTAGGAACGGAAGTCCATGCCGAGTTTTTTTCGCTTAGAGAACTCGTGCCAAGAAGCAATAAAGGTTTCTAAGGCTTGGGGGAAGTTGGGGTCCTGACTGTTAAACTGAGAGAGTTTTAAGCTTTGTTTTTCGGCTTTTCGAATTTTGGCCCGACCCTCTTGACTCATTTTGGCTAGGATGGCATCCTTTCCTTTTAGAAGATCGACGAAAATAGTGGCAGTATAGAGAAGAGGGCTTCGATAACTAATAAAACCGTGCTGACAAAAAAATGCTTCCCGATTGGCTCCCAAGTCAGATTCGAGAATTAAAAGAAGAGCGCCGTTTTTTTTACAAAACTCATCAACTAGTCTCCAGTTAATTTTTTTTGGGTCAGGGCGCTGGAGTTTAGCAACGGTCATAAAAGGCAGGTGGGGCGGGTGGCGGAAAAAAAGATTAACGCCGGAGATGGTTGCCACCTGCCACCCTAAGTCTTGCATATAGTGCTGATAGTTTTTTGACTGACGAAAGTTAGCCATCGGTTTTGGGAAGGATAAGCAGGTGGTTGGTAGCCGAATAACTATAAATGAATCTCTGGTTGGGAGCGATAAGAGCAGTTAAGAAATCTAGGTTGGCGGAACTTTGATTCTTGTCGGGAATATTTATTAGAAGGTAACCATCTTCTAGAAGGGCTTTATTAAGCCAGGAGAGAAAGGGCTTTTGAAACATTCGAGGAAGTTTGCAGCCGACGTAGGCATCGTAGAAAATTACATCATAGGTAGGAACGGGATTTCGGAGGAAGTGGTGAATATCATCAATAATTAGCCTAAGCTGGGAAGACTGCCTAACCCTAAAATATCTTTTAGCCACAGTAACCATAACGGGGTCAATTTCGACAACATCAATTTGGATTTTCCGACCAAGTTTATTAGATATTGACTTAAGAATGGCGTTTCCTGCTAAACCAATTACTAAAACCCGCTTAATTGACTTTGGAGAAGAAAGTGATTTTCGGAAGAAATCTAGATAAGAGTTCCAGATGCGCTCGACAAAAGGACCCGACTGAGGGAAGTTGTTAACAAGAACATAGGGAAGGCCAAAATTTGGGTAAACTTCCACAGTGCCATTAACTGTAGAACGAAAGACTTTCTTCGAATTTATACCAAGAAGATTAGGGAAGAATTTTGGGTAGTGGCTAGTTTTCCGAGAGTCTTTTAACGGCATGGTCAACTATTTTTTCGATAAATGACTCGTAAGTGTAGCCGGCGGCTTTGGCACTTCTGACGGTACCAGTATCGGGCGAGAGACCCTGGTTACCATTTACTTCGAGGACAAAGGGGGTGCCGTCGGGGGATAATCGAAAATCGATACGGCTATAGTCAGTGCATCCGGTTAATAAAAAGGCCTGACGAGCCAGGGAATATATTTCCCGTTCCACTTCCTTCTCCAAAGGGGCGGGACAACGGTAGTTTAGGGTTGCTTGATAGGAGGGGCTTTCCTCCACCCATTTGGCGTCAAAATCAACGATCTTATACTTACCGGGGTACTTAGCTTCGTCAAAAAGTATTTCCGAAGGCGGGAGAACTTCGACACTAGCTCCGTTGCCAAGAAGAGCGACATTTATTTCTCGTCCATAAATATATTCTTCGACAAAGAAGAGATCGCCATATTTTTCCTCTTGAGAAGCAAGGGTAGATTTTAACTGGTCGTTTGTTTCAACGACAGAAATCTGACTTAAGCCAACGCTAGCTTCCATTCCGACAGGCTTTATGATGACCGGGTAAGTAAGCCAGCTTGGAAGAGGGTCAGTAGGAGAGGTGAGAAAGACGAACTTCGGAGTGCGGAGGTGGTGGCGGAGAAGTAGATTCTTGGTATTAACCTTATTGTTTGTTAAGGCTAAGGCATAGGAACCTGAACCAGTAAAGGGGAGGTGGTGCTTTTCCAAAAAGCGAGCAACCAAGAAATCACTTTTAGGGAGATCGCCTAGACCTTCGGTGAGATTAAAAATTAAGTCGAAGTTTTTTTGAGGGATATCAGTGAGTGTCGACTGGTTAACTTCGAAGAGTTCAACGGTATAGCCAACAGCGGTAAGGGCATTGGCAACAGAGTTTGCCATTAAGATGTTGTCTTCGTCAGCTAGGAGCTCTTTTTCTTCTGAAGAGGGGGCTTTGGTAACTCGATTAAAAATAACAAGGATTCGGGATGGTTTGTTCACAAAGAAGATTGTGAGTAGCGGGCGGCGGCAGCTCGGGCAATCTGTCCCATAAATTCACTATATTCCCAGCCGTGAGTTTTGGCGCTGCGGGAGGCGCCCATACCAGGAGAGATATCAGGATTAACATTGACCTCTAAAAGATAAGGGATCCCATTTCGAAGGCGAAAATCGACGCGGGCATAATCCCGGCCACCGCAAGTTTTATAGGCAGTGATGGCGTAGTTTTCAATTAAGAGCTTAAGCTCCTTAGATAACTCGGCCGGACAGACACCCTTAGTGTCTTTATAGTTTTCCGAGTCTTCGAGCCATTTAGCCGCAAAATCAACAATCTTTCGTTTATTAGAGTTTTGGTAGGAGCCGACAAATATAATTTCAGAAATTGGTAAAGCTTTAACGTCGGAATTATTGCCAAAGACAGTGACGTTTAGTTCCCGGCCGTCAATAAACTCTTCACAAAGAACCGGCTCCTGATAGTCCCGCAAGAGTTCGCCGACAACTTTCTGAAGGCTTTGAAGATCGTCCACAACTGAAGAGGCGGTGATGCCAAGACTGCAATCTTCGGCAACCGGTTTTAGAATAAGGGGGTAAGTTAGATTTGGGGGAAGGGCGTCGGGGACGACACCAAAAACGGCAAAGTTAGGAGTGGGAAGATCATTCTGGCGGAAAACAATTTTTGTGAGAGCTTTATTGGTGGTAAGAGACATGGCAACGGCGTTAGCACCGGTATAGGGAATTTTTAAATCATCCAGGAGTTGTGGGACCTTGGTCTCGGTTTTTGGTAGTGAACCGATGCCGTCGGCTAAGTTAAAAACGAGATCGGTTTTTAGTTTTGAAAGAGTAGGAAGGGAATCCTCACTAAGTTTAAAGGTGTCCGAGTCGATGCCAGCTTCTTTAAGGGCATTAGCAATTATTTTGGCATCCTCTTCCCCACCCTCTTCGGTGGCTAAAACATCCTTATTGTAACCGGAGGGAGTATCGATCTCGTTATAGAGAACAGTGACTTTAGAAGGATTTTTTAGGGAACCGTTTTTTATCATTAGTTTTTACCTTAATAATGGGCGCTAATTTAAACTGAAAATTAGATTTTCTTTAAACGATTTTCAGGTTAGCAAAGTGAGAGCACATGTCAAGAGGAAAATGGTAATTTTTTAGAAAGAAAAGGATTTACGGCCGAGGAGTTATTCGGTCTTCACCAACAAATGGGCGGAGAACTTCGGGAATAGTAA